>NZ_SCOO01000014.1:0-129918 GCF_005502415.1 Pseudomonas sp. G(2018)
GCGCCCCCGATCTCGGCGCGGCGAGCCACCTGGGCCTGGCGGCGCTGGTACTCGGGACCATCGTGGTGTTGAACCGGGTGGACGTACCCTTCCTGCGCCTGGGGGCGATTGTCGAGGCCGTAGATCAGGTCATTGTGGCGTGGGGCAGGGGGTTTTTCAGAGGCGTTCATGGTCCAGGGGTGGGCCGGGTCAGAAAATGGAGGCGCAGGATGCCAGAAAGACTATTTTGTGGCGAGCGATGAGCCCCGTATCCACCACAATGGTCATAGGTGGCAGGGAAACCGGCGTTTCAGGCAAACGCCGCCAACAAGTCTTCTTCAAATGCTTTCTGCGCATCCCCCGGTACCTGCGCCCGGTGCCGGGTCAGGTGAAACGCCACGTCAAAGCTCATGCCTTCACGGCGCACCATCCGCAGCAGCCCCTTGTCCTCCCAATGACGAGCAAAGTGCTCAGGCAGATAGCCGACATGCTTTCCGGACAGAATGAAGGCAAGGGTGCCTTCGACCTGTTCCGAACGCGCCGAGCACAGCTTGCCCTGGAATGGCTCATCGCTGCGCAGGAAGCGGTAAGGGTGATCGACCCGGTCGCAAGCTTGCAGCGCCAGGTCATCCGGCGCGTCGTTGTTGAACAGCGGATGGCCTTCCGCGCAGTACAGGTGCTGGGTTTCGGTAAACAGTTCGCGATAATCAAAAGCACTCTGCACCTGGGAGAAATAGCCGATGGCCAGGTCCAGCCGCTGTTGCAGCAGCAAGCGCTCCATTTCGCCAGGCATGGCGCTTATCAATTCGATGCGCACCGATTCGTCGCGTTCGCGAAAACGCCGGATCGCTTCGGCCACCCGTTGCAACACCGATTGGTCCAGGGCTTCGGACAAGCCCAGGCGCACTTCGCCGATCAAGCGCCCGGCCACGCCGTTGGACTGATGACGGAATGCTTCGATGGATTCGAACAGCCCTCGGGTGGCGCTGAGCAGTTGTTCACCCTTGGGCGTGATGCTGAACCCGCCCTTGCCACGACTGCACAACCGGTAGCCGAGGCGGGTTTCCAGTTTGGCCATTTGCTGACTGATGCTGGACTGGCTCAGGCCCAGTTCACCCTGGGCCGCGCTGAAACCGCCGCACTCCACCACGCTGACAAACAGGCGCAACAGGTGCAGATCCAGATCGTGGAGTTGACCGAGCATCAAACATTACTCCTTGGTAATGTCAGGTTAATAATCTTTATATTTTATCAATGTATCCGACGACGCATCCTGCAACCACTTCCTCCGGTCAGGTGTTCGTCATGGCTACCGTGTTCAAGATGTGTGTCCCCGCGCTGTTCCTTGCCATGGCCGCAGCGGCCCAGGCCGAGGACAAAGTCGTCAATCTCTACAGTTGGGCCGATTACGTCGCCCCTGAAACCCTGCAGCGTTTCGAACAGGAAACCGGCATTCATGTGCGCTACGACACCTTCGACGCGCCGGAAGTGCTGGAAACCAAACTGCTCACCGGCGGCAGCGGCTATGACGTAGTGGTGCCGTCGTCCAGTGTATTGGCCCGTGGCCTGGCGGCAGGCGCATTGAAAGCGATTCCCCACGAAGGCCTGAAGGGCTACGCCAATCTTGATCCGGATTTGCTGGAAAAACTGGCGGCGGTGGACCCCGGTAATCGCTATGGCGTGCCTTACACCTGGGGCACCCTGGGGTTGGGGATGAATGTAGAGGCGGTACAGAAACGCTTGCCGAACGTGCCGCTCAACAGCCTGGACCTGTTGTTCAAACCCGAATACGCCAGCCAGCTCAAAGACTGCGGCATTGCGATCATCGATTCGCCCCAGGAAGTGATCGGCCTGGCATTGCACTATCTGGGCAAGGATCCCTACAGCACCAGCAAGGACGATCTCGAAGCGGCCCAGGCGCTGTTGCATAAGCTGCAGCCTTCGGTGCTGTACGTGGCCAGCGGGCGGCAGATCAACGATCTGGCCAATGGCAGTGTCTGCCTGGCGTTGGCTTACAACGGTGATGCGAGCATGGCCGCCGATCAGGCGCGCAAGGCCGGCAAGCCCTACGTAATCTCCTACCGGATTCCCAAGGAAGGCACCCTGGTGTGGCAGGACAACCTGGCGATCCCCAAGGACGCGCCACACCCCGAAGCGGCGCGCCAGTTCATCGAGTTCATGTTGCGTCCGGAATCGGTCGCGGCGCTGACCAACACCCTGTTCTTTGCCACCGCCAACCAGGCCGCGACGCCGCTGGTGGATGAGGCGGTGCGCACCGACCCGGACATCTACCCGCCTGCTGAGGTTCGCGAACGGCTGTACGCCGATCGCAGCATGAGCCTCAAGGACATGCGCCAGCGCACTCGCGTGTGGACCGCTTTCCGTAGCCGCCAATAATAAGGAACCCGAGATGGACGTCCCGATGCAAAACGATCAGGCCATGACCCGCGACAGCCTGTATGGCACCGCCGCCGAAAGCACCTACGCCGGCATCACCAGTTTCATGCGTCGCCGCTACAGCCGCGACTTGCGCGGCGTCGACGTGGCAGTCAGCGGCGTGCCGTTCGACACCGCCACCAGCAACCGCCCTGGCGCGCGTTTCGGACCGCGGGGGATTCGCGCCGCGTCCGCCGGGATTGCCTGGGAGCGCCACTGGCCATGGACCTTCGATCCGTTCGATCATCTGGCGGTCGTTGACTTCGGCGATTGTGACTTCGATTACGGTTCGCCGCAGTCGACCCCGGAATGCATCGAGGCCCACGCCGAACATATCCTCAACGCGGGCAGTGCGATGCTGACCTTCGGCGGCGATCACTTCATCACCTATCCGCTGCTCAAGGCCCACGCCCGCAAGCACGGCCCGCTGTCGCTGATCCACTTCGACGCCCACAGCGATACCTGGCCGGACGAAGAGGGCAAGCGCATCGACCACGGCACCATGTTCTGGCACGCCGCCAAGGAAGGCCTGGTCGATCCGTCGCGTTCGGTCCAGATCGGATTGCGTACCACCAACGACGATCATCAGGGCTTTGAGGTGCTGGATGCGCGGCAGGTGCATCGACGTGGCGTTGATGCGATTGTCGAAGCCATTCGGGCGCGGGTCGGCGATCACCCGGTGTACCTGACGTTCGACATCGACTGTCTTGACCCGGCCTTCGCTCCGGGCACCGGAACGCCAGTGTGTGGCGGCTTGAGTACGGTGCAGGCACTGGAAATCCTCGGCGGTTTACGCGGGATCAACCTGGTGGGCATGGACGTGGTGGAAGTGGCGCCGGCTTATGACAGTGCGGAAATCACCTCGTTGGCGGCGGCGACGCTGGCGATGGAGATGCTGTGCCTTTATGCGGCCAAGCATAAGGTCGACCGGTAAAAATACAAACCATTGTGGGAGCGAGCCGGCTCCGGGCGGCGTTCCGACGAAAGCGCTGTGTCAGTCGATTTGAATATTGGCTGACACGGCCTCTTCGCGGGCAAGCCCGCTCCCACAGGTTCTGCATGGATTCTGTGGGAGCGGGCTTGCCCGCGATGCCTTTTCAAGCCACCGGGATTTTCGGCAGGTCGAGGGTCACGCCGCCACTGAACCGTGCAAAGGAACCGCTGATCGACTCATGAGGCACACCTTTGGCCACTTCGCTGACACCATCGAGCCGCGCCAACTGATCTTCATTCAACGCTACGTTCAACGCCCCCAGGGTTGCATCCAGTTGTTCGCGAGTGCGCGAGCCGAGAATCGGGATCAGTGTGGTGGTCGAGCGTTTGGCTTGTTCGCGCAACCAGGCGATGGCGACGTGGGTCGGGCTGGCCGCCAGTTCTGCGGCGACCGCCAGCAGGGTGTCGAGCAGGGCGGTTTCCCGGGCGCCTTTCTCGGCGTGAACCAGCACCCCGAGTTTAGTGGCGCGGTTGTCGCCCTGTGTGTTGCGGTACTTGCCGGTCAGGAAGCCGCCACCCAGCGGCGACCACAGGGTGGCGGCCAGCCCCAACGCCTCGGCCATCGGCAGTTGCTCGCGCTCCGCGGTACGCTCGGCCAGGCTGTACTCGACCTGAATCGCGGCAATCGGCGCAAAACCGCGCACCTCGGCCAGCAGATCGGCGCGGGCGATGCGCCACGCCGGGAAATTCGACAGCCCGGCGTAATGGATCTTGCCGGCCCGTACCAGATCGTCGAAACCACGCAGGATTTCTTCCATTGGCGTCACGCCATCGCTCATGTGCGCCCAGAACAGATCGAGGTGATCGGTTTTCAGCCGCTTCAAGCTCTCTTCCACGGCGCGAACCATGTTCTTGCGATTGTTGCCGGTGTGGGAAATACCGGCTGCCGGTGTAGTCCCCAAGGTGTATTTACTGGCGATGACCAGATGGTCCCGCTCCGGGGCGATGAACTCGCTGAGCATGGCCTCCGACTGACCACCTTGATAGCCGTTGGCGGTGTCGATGAAGTTGCCGCCAGCCTCCAGGTAACCATCGAAAATGCCCTTGGCTTCATCACGTTCGGCACCATGGCCCCAGCCGGTGCCGAAATTGCCGGCGCCCAACGCCAGTTCGGAAACCCGCAAGCCGGTTTTACGGCCAAACACTTTGTAATGCATGGGGAGACTCCTGAAGGTACGTCGAGGTGAATATAAATTATTTGCGACATCTATTTAATATGATCCCAGTAATATTCAGCGTCAAGCTCCTTTTCCCTCGTTCCGCCTGTAGGTGCAAAGCTTGCTCGCGATGGCGATGGCGATGGCGATGGCGGTGGCTCAGGCACTGCATCGTTGACTGCACAGCCGCCATCGCAAACAAGCAAGCTTTGCTCCTGCAGGTATGTGGTTTTTCCACCATGCTGCTGACAGTTTCTGACAGGGGCCTCTGCTAAGCTCCCTCGACTCTCTGGACAGGACCTGCCAATCGTGTCGCGAACGACCCGTTTACTGACGTTGTTGCAAGTGCTTCGCGGCAAGAGCCGTCCGGTGACGGCGGCCACGCTTGCCGGCGAACTGGACATCTCTGAACGTACGCTTTACCGCGACATCGCTGAACTCACCGCGTTGGGCGCGCCGATCTATGGCGAAGCGGGGATTGGCTATGTACTGCGCAGCGGCTTGTTCTTGCCGCCGTTGATGCTCAATGCCGACGAAACCGAAGCCATCGTTCTGGGGCTGCGCTATGTGGATCAGCGGGGAGATGAGGTACTGAGCAAAGCGGCGGCCGATGCGCTGGCCAAGATTGCCGCGGTACTCGCGCCGGAAGCGCTGGACGCGTTACGTAACCCAACCGTGATGCCGGGGCCGCCGGGGTATGGTTTTGCACCCAACGCGGTGCCGTTGAATGTGTTTCGCCAGGCCATTCGCAATCAGTCCAAGTTGCACATCGATTACGCCGACGCCCAACAAGTGCCGAGTCAACGGCTGATCTGGCCATTGGCCCTGGGGTTTCTCAACGAGGTGCGGATCATCGTGGCCTGGTGCGAATTGCGTGGTGCTTATCGGACGTTTCGTACCGACCGGATCTCGCAGGCGAGCGAGCAGGGCGAGCGTTATCCAGGGCGGCGTAGCGACCTGTTGCGGACCTGACGCAAGCAAATGCAACTGGATGAATCCGGGCGTTTCACTCCTGACAAGAATTGACAGCGCCCTGTTTTAGCATGGCTCCAGAACCAACAAACAAGGAGCCGCAACATGTCCAATCCCGCCTCGGCACTGGCGCCCGCCATCGCCGCCTACATTGCCGCCGCCAATGCCCGCGACACTTCGCGGGTCGGCAGTTTCTTCGCCGAAGATGCCAATGTGTTCGATGAGGGGCAGCACCGGATCGGCACGCAAGCCATTGCCCAATGGATGCAAGACACTGGCCAGCGCTATCAGCCTCGGGTCGAAGTACTGGAGGTGCAACAGCGTACCGGCAAGGTGCTGGTCAATGGCCTGATCTCCGGCACGTTTCCCGGCAGCCCCCTGGAACTGCGCTACATGTTTCGCCTGAATGAGCAGGGCAAGATTGCCCGGCTGGACATTTCACTGTAGTCATCGTGCGCTGGTGGCATACTGCCGCGCATGAATGTCGACTCTCCCCTCAGCGCCTGGCTGTACGCCATCGAACAAAAGGGCTTCGTCCAGGACGAAGCCCAGGAACATGCCGTCTGGGCTTTGCAGAAGTGTCATGAAGCGCTGCATGAAGGCCGCAAGCCGATCACTGGCGTTTACCTCTGGGGCCCGGTCGGGCGCGGTAAAACCTGGTTGATGGACCAGTTTTACCAGCACTTGCAGGTTCCGGCCCGGCGCCAGCACTTTCACCATTTCATGGGTTGGGTGCATCAGCGCTCGTTTCAGCTCACCGGCACCGCCGACCCGTTGAAAGCGCTGGCTCGCGAGTTGAGCGAAGAAGTGCGGGTGCTGTGTTTCGATGAATTGTTCGTCAATGACATTGGTGACGCGATCATTCTCGGGCGCTTGTTCCAGGTAATGTTCGAACAGGGCGTGGTGGTGGTCTGTACCTCCAATCTCCCCCCCGACAAGCTGTATGCCGATGGCTTCAACCGCGACCGTTTCCTGCCGGCCATCGCCGCGATCAAGCAGCACATGCAGGTGATTGCGGTAGATGGCGGCGAAGATCATCGTCTGCATCCGGGGCAGGGGCTTCAACGATACTGGGTGGTTGCGCCCGATCAATCCAGCCCACTGGAGGATGTATTCAAGGCGCTGACCGTCGGCCAGGCGATATCCTGTTCACCGGTCAAGGTCGGTTACCGTTCGCTCGAGGTGGTGCAGGCAAGCAAATCGGTGCTCTGGTGTCGTTACGCCGATCTCTGTGAACAGCCGTTCGCCGCGATGGATTTCATGGCCCTGTGCGACACCTTCAGCGTTATCCTGTTGAGTGACGTACCCAACCTGAGCGCGCAAAAACGTGTCGGACGCATCGCCCGGGGTACTGAAGACGGCGCCGTGCGGGTGGAAGCCGGGGATCGCGAATTGCCGCAGTTATCGGTGCATGACGACGGAGTGCGGCGTTTCATTGCCTTGGTGGACGAGTGCTACGACCGCAAGGTACCGCTGTACCTCGAAGCGCAGGTGCCGATGGATTCGCTCTACACCGAGGGCTACCTGGAGTTCCCGTTCCGCCGTACCCTCAGCCGCCTGCAGGAAATGCAGCTGGAGCGTTTTGCACAAGTCTAGGGCTTGGAAGATATGAGATTCAGGAGGTTTCAGCATGAACCAGCCTCTGTCCCACCATTTGCTGAGCATGGCTTACCAGAACGCCTGGGCCAATCACCGACTGGCCAAGGCCTGGTGTCAGTTGAGTCCCGGCGATCTGGCTGCCCCCCGTGTCAGCTTCTTTCCAAGCATCCGTGCGACCCTCAATCACATCCTGACCTGTGACTGGTTTTACGTGGATGCCCTCGAACGCGAGTTGCGCGGCGATGATCCGCACCCCGACTGCTACGTGTTTTTCAAGGACGACGAACCGTTCACCCAGGCGACGGATCTCAAGCGCGAGCAGGCTCATGTCGACCAGCGGTTAATTGCCTACTGCGAGCAGATGCGCGATGCCGATCTGGGCAAGGTGGTGACCATTGCCCGGGACACGCCACAACATGACAGCCGCTTGCGCCTGCTGTCGCACCTGTTCGAGCACCAGATCCATCACCGGGGGCAGGTCCACGCCATGCTCAGCGGCACATCGGTGAAACCACCGCAACTGGACGAGTTTTTCTGCGCGGGTGAGTCGCACCTGCGGGTCGAGGATTTTGCCGAGCTGGGATGGACCGAGGCCTTGATCTGGGGGCATTAAGATCTTTTGATTTTCAAACAGACACGCTCGCGATATCGTCGCCAGGCCTTCCAGAGCGATCTGCGCACTGGGGCCAAATTGAATGTGATCGAGGATGGAAATGGATTTCGCGGAAATACTTGTGCTGCAAGCCAGCTACACCAATCCGATACATGCCGAGGCCATTGGCCTGGTACTCAACAGTTACGCCCAAGACCCGATGGGCGGCGGCCATTCTCTGCCCGCCAACGTGCTGCAACTGCTGCCAGGCGAGTTGGCCAAGCGTCCCCACGCATTCAGCGTGTTGGCCTTTGTCGGCGGCGAGCCGGCCGGATTGGTCAATTGCTTTGAAGGCTTCTCGACCTTTGCCTGCCGGCCATTGGTCAATGTGCACGATGTGGCCGTGGTGCCGAAGTTTCGTGGCTTGGGCTTGAGCCAGCGAATGCTGCAAAAGGTCGAAGACATTGCCCGTCAGCGTGGCTGCTGCAAAATTACCCTGGAAGTGCTGGAAGGCAATGCGGTGGCCCAGGCCTCCTACGGCAAGTTCGGTTTCGTCCCGGGCGAGTTCGACCCGGCCCACGGGCGCATGATGTTCTGGATCAAGCCACTTTGATCCGCGCATAAAAAAGGGCGTCCATCAGGACGCCCAACTGTTTTCTCTGACTGAAGAGCAAGCAGTCAGAGGTGTAACAATCATTTCGGTCTGTAGGACTCGGTCATTTGTGCCGTTTGATCGTCCGGGACCCGCAGTTCACTGGCTTGGCTTGGTGTGATGTTGCCCAGCGCCACTTGCTGGTTATAGCGCAGCGTCTCGTAGTAGTACCTCATGCGTTCAGCGCCACCTTCGGCAAAGGCGCCGGCGGAGCCTAGTGTTGTGAGGACAGCTAGAATCAGCGTAGTACGTTTCATGGTGTGCCTCCCACTTACAGATGTCGGATGCCTTTCGTCCATGAGTCAACAGATCAAAGTCGAAGCCTCATTATCCGCCGATTCCGTTAAATGGGAATTAATAACCCCTAGAGTTTCCAGTCCAGGCTCAAGGTCACTGTACGCGGGTCGCCCCAGTAGACGCCGTTGTAGAAACCGACGTTGTCGTAATACTTCTTGTCGAACAGGTTGTTGACGTTAAGCGAGGCCGACAGATGCCTGTCGAACGCGTAGCGGGACATCAGATTAACCACGGTGTAGGCCTCCTGACGGATATTCGTGCGCTCGGTGATCAGGCTACCATCGACACGGCGCCCGACCGGGCGGTTGCCGGCTCGATAGACGTCGCTCTGCCAATTCACGGCAGCGCCCACGGTCAACGCCTGCCATTCGCCGGGCAAATGATAGGCGGTGGAGAATCGGAACATGTTCAAAGGCTGGTTGGTGTTGATGCGCTGCTTTTCGCCATCGACCGAGTGGGTGTAGGTGTAACCGGCGCTCATGTTCCAGCCCGCCATGACCTCACCTGACAGCTCGGCTTCGAAGCCTTGCACCTTGTTGCCTTTGCCGCCCGACTTGAAGAATTCTTCGCCCGTCACCGGGTCCGGCGGCACCGAGTCGTCCAGTTCGGCGACGTTGTCCTGTTTGCTCCAGAACAGCGCGGTCGCAAGGTTCAATCGTTCTTTCAGCAGACTGCCCTTGAGGCCCAGTTCATAGTTGCTGCCGACCACCGGTTCAAGGTACTTGCGACTGCTGTCGCGCTCGGTCTGCGGTTTGAAAATATCGGTGTAGCTGACGTAAACGGTGTACTCCGGGGTCAGGTCGTAAAGCAGGCCGGCGTAGGGCGTCCACATGTCGTTCTGTTGCTGGCTGCTGTGATCGACGCTCGACAGTTGCAGGTTGTTGTCGTAGCTGTTGGTGGTGGTTGAGGTTTTCCAGCTGCCGTAGCGGCTGCCGAGAACGGCGTGCAGTTCATCGGTGAGGTTCAGGCGCGTCGCCAAATAACCGGCCTTCTGCCGGGTGTAGTCTTTCGAGCCCGTCAGGTTGGTAACGGTGTCGGGAAACTTGCCGATGTTGCCCATATATTTCCAGTCGGGGACGTTTTCATAATCCGCCGCTCTTGGGCCGTCCACTGTGTAGGGCGAATCCTCGCGGCGCTCCGCTTCACCATAACCGACCATCAATTCATGATCCCGGCCGAACAATGAGTAGGGGCCGGAGACATTGAAATCATAGGCCTTCATCTTTTGCGTGCCGATCATATGGCTGACGTTGGCGATCATGCCGCTGCGATCCGCATTCGGGAAACCGCCGCCGGCGTAATAGATCTTGCCGTCGGTGTCACTTTCACGATGGGTATACGCGGCCTTGAGCTGCCATCCGCCAGCCAGTTGATGATCGAGGTTGGCGAACGCGGTCTTGTCCTTGAGCGGCCAGGAACTCCAGGACGTGGCCATGTTGGTCGAGCGTCCGAGGTTGGCCTTGCTGCCGTCGGAGTTCCAATAGGGCACAGTGCCCCAGGACGTACCCTGGACATGCTTGTTCTGATAGTCGTAACCCACCGCCAGCAGGGTGTCGTCGGTCAGATCGGCTTCGAGGACCCCGTAACCGACCTCCCGTTGTTGTTGGTATTTGTCCCGGTACGAATCGCTGTCACGGTAGGCCACTACGCCGCGCCCGCGCAGGCGTCCGTCGAAAGCCAGCGGTCCGCCGACGTCGAGGTAGCTGTAGTAATTGTCATAGCTGCCACCGCTGACACCGGTCTTTGCTTGCCACTGCGCGGTCGGCCGTTTGCGCACCATATTGATGGTGGCCGAAGGATCGCCGGCGCCGGTGGTCAACCCTGTCGCACCGCGAACCACTTCGATACGGTCGTAAATGATGGTGTCGGAATCGGACTTCATGTAGCTGAAGGTGTTCAACATGCCATCGACCTGGAAATTGTTGATCGAGTAGCCGCGCGAAGAATAACTGACCCGGTCCGAGTCGTTGTGCTGCACCACTACGCCAGTGGTCTGGCTCATGGCTTCGGACAGGGTGCCGAGTTTGAAATCATCCATTTGCTGGCGAGTGACCACGGAAACCGATTGTGGGGTTTCCTTGATCGACAGGTTCAGGCGGGTGGCCGTGCTCATGGAGCCGGTGGTGTATGAGTCGGTGTTTTCGGTGGTGCTGCCCAGGCTCTGGGCGGTTACGTTGGTGGCGCCGAGCATGAGCGTAGGCGCCAATGGCGCTGTTTCAGGCTCGGTTTCAGCCAGCAAGTCCGGGCTCAATGCTGCGCCGCAAAGGCCAAGGGTAAAAGTCATGGAACGGGTGATAGGCGCGAACATCGCAGCCGACTCCTTGTCGTCGTTGAAAAATTTCCGTTTGTTCAAAGACGAAGGAGGGGGGAGGGTTTTAGGGCTGAACGAGAATAATTATTATCTATTGAGTTCTTGTTGAACCCCAAAAACCACTGTGGGAGCCGGTTCGCTCCCACAGGGTTATTTGTATTGAAACAGTTACTTCAGCACGACTTCCGCCGTGTCCGGCTTCGTTTTGGGCTTGATCAGACTGAAGTCAATCAGCGGCCGCTGCTGGCGTTCGTAGGGGTTGCCGATCATCAATGGTCGTGGCTTGAAGCTGTCGCTGACCAAGCTCTTGCTGTGGTCGAGTTCATCGAAACTCAGGCCTGCCAGATCCGCCCAGGTGTGGATCAGGTGCGAACTGCTGTACGGCCGCCCCAGGTCACCGTCGAAATTCCAGTCGTGGGTTTCACGCCATTTCGGCGAGGCCCAGGCCATGAACGGAATGGTGTACATCGGTGCCGTCGGTTTGCTCTCGTTGCGCCCGAGGGTGCTGTGGCCAGGGGAGTCGAAAACGTCTTCGCCATGGTCGGAGAGGTAAAGCAGGAAACCGTTCGGATCGGACTTTGCGTAGTCCTTGATCAGGCTCGACACCACGAAGTCGTTGTACAGCACTGCGTTGTCGTAGCTGTTGTACGTCGGCAACTGATCGTCGCGCACGCCGGGCGGGACGCCGTTGCGATCCTTGAACTTGTCGTAGGTCGAAGGGTAGCGGTACTGGTAACTCATGTGGGTGCCGAGCAGATGCACCACGATCAGCTTGCGCGGCGCCGCGTCGGCCAGGGCCTTGTTGAACGGCTCGATCACATCGCCATCGTACTGCGCGGCGTTCTGGTTGCGGTTGTTGTTCAGGTACACCTGTTCGTCGGCCTGCTGGGAGAAGGTCGTGAGCATGGTGTTGCGCTTGGTCATGGTCTGCTGGTTGGTGATCCAGAAGGTCTTGTAGCCCGCCTGTTTCATCATGCTGACCAGGGACGGCGTCGACAGGTACAGATCCGGATTGTCTTCATCGGCGAAGGTCAGCACCTGCTGCAATGCCTCGATGGTGTAGGGACGCGGTGTGATGACGTTGTCGAAGACCGTCAGTTGATCCTTGAGCTTGTCCAGTTCCGGGGTGGTTTCCCGCGGGTAGCCGTAGAGGCTCATGCGCTGGCGGTTGGTGGACTCGCCGATCACCAGCACCAGGGTTGCCGGCTGGTTGGCCGTCGTATCCTTGAGGTTGTGCAGTGGCGGGATCTTGCTGGCACTGGTCAGCATTTCCTGCATCCCCGCCAAGGTGTCCAGGTAGCGGTGATAGGCCACGGCCATTTGCCATGGCACGGCCGGCTCGATGCGCGTTTCGAACTTTTCGAAGCCGCTGGCGAAACTGCCGGTACGCAAGGTGTGCTTGATCAGCGGATAACCGATCACCGCTACCAGGATGGCGGTTGCAGCCACCATGGCGCGACCTCGCGGCATGTACACCGGGCGCAAGCGTGTCCAGAGGAACCAGGCGAACGCGGTGTGCGCGAGGAACGCGGCCACCATCCACCAGGCGAAGTATTGGGTCATGTATTCGCCGGCTTCAGACACATTCGACTCGAACATGATGAAGATGACGCTTTGGGAGAATTCCTGCTGATAGATGAAGAAGTAACCCAGGCTGGCCATGGAACAGGCCCAGAGTACCACGCCGATCAGCGCCGCCATGACACGGGTTTGTCTGGGGAACAGCAGCATCGGCGCCAGCCAGATGGCGCTCATCACAAACGCCTGGCGGAAACCGGTGAAACCGGAAGTGCCGGTCAGTTGGATCAGCAGTTGGGTGATGCCGGAGAAATACCAGAAGAACAGAAACAGCCAGAAAAACCCTGCCCAATCGAAACCTTTCGCAGACTTGTCGCTGCGTTTAAACCAAGCCATTCAATGCTCCAGCCAATGATCACTTCCACCGCCAGAACACTAAAGTCGCCGACGAACGGGGGCAGCCCGGATACCGAGCGGCCACAATGAACCGGAGTATCAACAAGTGGATGTGAAAACTTCGTGAGTTTGCCAGAGAGGACGAAGGGCGATGGCATATCGGAAGCAGGGCAGTGCTGCTTCCGATTCAGGCGAGGGCGTCAGGCGTGGGGAGCGCCTTGGGTCACGGGTAAGGTCTGTTGGCCCTGGATCAACAAGCGCAGTTGCGCCAGCTCCTGTTTCAACTGGTCGCGTTCGTCTTTCAACTGGCGCAATTCATCGCGTCGGATCGTGACATAAAGGGTTTGTGCTGGCAGTGCGGTGTGTACTGTGCCCATTGCTCACCTCGCAAATGGCGTGTCTCAACTGTAGATCCGCGTGAAATAAGCGGCTGATCTACTATCGGCGCCAATTTTGATTTCTTTTTCCCGTGAAGGGAACTTTTTTATTTTTCATGGTCGTTGTGTCTTCGGCACGATTCCCGACGTTATCTGTCTGGATCGGGCACAATGCCCGGAAACTTCAAGCCAGCGCTCTGGACTAACCCACATTAGTCGCGTTGGGCTATAACCTTTGACACACATTTATTTGTAGTAGGGAGCATCAGCACATGCAACTCGGGATTATTGGACTGGGCCGCATGGGCGGCAATATTGCGCGGCGCCTGATGCTCAACGGCCATACCACCGTTGTGTACGATCGCAATACCGCCTTCGTCGAGACCTTGATCGAAGAGGGCGCGACCGGCGTTGCCGATTTGCCAGCCCTGGTTGCTGGCCTGGCCAAACCGCGAGCGGTGTGGGTCATGCTGCCGGCAGGCGCACCGACCGAAGAGACCATTGACACCCTGAGCACCTTGCTCGAAGCCGGCGATACCATCATCGACGGCGGCAACACTTTCTATAAAGACGACATCCGCCGGGCCAAGACCCTTTCGGAAAAAGGCCTGCACTACATCGACGTCGGCACCTCGGGCGGTGTCTGGGGGCTGGAGCGCGGTTACTGCATGATGATCGGCGGCGATGCCGAGACCGTTAAGCGTCTTGATCCACTGTTCGACAGCCTGGCTCCGGGCATGGGTGACATCCCGCGTACCAAGGACCGCAAATCCGATGACGACCGTGCCGAGCGCGGTTACATCCACGCCGGTCCCGCCGGTGCCGGGCACTTCGTCAAGATGATCCACAACGGCATCGAGTACGGCATGATGCAGGCCTTCGCCGAGGGCTTCGATATCCTCAAGACCAAATCCAGTACCAACCTGCCGGAAGACCAGCGCTTCGACCTGAACGTTGCCGACATTGCCGAAGTCTGGCGTCGTGGCAGCGTGGTCTCGTCCTGGCTGCTCGACCTGACCGCCGATGCCCTGGCCAGCGATCCGAAACTCGACGGTTACTCCGGTTCGGTGGCGGACAGCGGGGAGGGGCGCTGGACTGTCGAAGCGGCCATGGAGCAAGCGGTACCGGCAACCGTGCTGACGACAGCACTGTTCTCGCGCTATCGCTCCCGTGGGCAGGGCACCTTTGGTGACAAGATCCTTTCGGCCCAGCGCTTCGGCTTCGGCGGCCATGTGGAGACTGCGAAAAAATGACCCATGTGATCCGCAGAAAATCCAAGGCTGAACCCGCGCCACCTACCACGCTGTTTCTGTTCGGCGCCCATGGTGATCTGGTCAAGCGCCTGCTGATGCCGGCGCTGTATAACCTCAAGCGCGACGGTTTACTCGGGGATGGACTGCGGATCATTGGTGTTGACCACAACGCCATCAGCGATGAAGGCTTCGCAAAAAAACTCGAAGACTTCATCCGCAGCGAAGTGGCCAGCAAAGTCGGCAAGGGTGATCAATCCCTTGATCCAGACTTGTGGGCCAAACTCGCCCAAGGCATCAGCTACGTCCAGGGCGATTTCCTGGACGACAGCACCTATCAAGCGCTGGCGGCAAAAATCGCCGACAGCGGCACCGGCAACGCGGTGTTCTACCTGGCCACCGCGCCACGTTTTTTCAGTGAAGTGGTGCGTCGTCTCGGCGCATCCGGTTTGCTCGAAGAAAGCCCGGAAGCATTCAGAAGGGTGGTGATCGAAAAACCCTTCGGTTCCGATCTGCCAACAGCCGAAGCCTTGAACGCCTGCTTGCTCAAGGTCATGTCGGAAAAGCAGATCTACCGCATCGATCACTATCTGGGCAAGGAGACCGTGCAGAACATTCTGATCAGCCGGTTTTCCAACAGCCTGTTCGAAGCGTTTTGGAACAATCACTACATCGACCATGTGCAAATCACCGCCGCCGAAACCGTCGGCGTGGAAACCCGTGGCAGTTTCTACGAAAACACCGGCGCCCTGCGGGACATGGTGCCCAATCACCTGTTCCAGTTGCTGGCGATGGTAGCCATGGAACCGCCGGCGGCGTTTGGCGCCGATGCGGTCCGTGGCGAAAAGGCCAAGGTGGTCGGCGCAATTCGTCCCTGGTCGGTCGAAGAGGCCCGGGCCAATTCGGTACGCGGTCAATACACCGCGGGGGAAGTCGGTGGCAAATCCCTGCCGGGGTATCGCCAGGAGGACAGGGTCGCGCCTGACAGCAATACCGAAACCTATGTGGCTCTCAAGGTCATGATCGACAACTGGCGCTGGGTGGGCGTGCCGTTCTACCTGCGCACCGGAAAGCGCATGAGCGTGCGCGATACCGAAATCGTCATCTGTTTCAAACCGGCGCCATATGCACAGTTTCGCGATACCGAGGTCGATGAACTGGCACCGACCTACCTGCGCATCCAGATCCAGCCCAACGAAGGCATGTGGTTCGATCTTCTGGCCAAACGGCCAGGGCAGGCCCTGAAGATGGAGAACATCGAACTGGGCTTTGCCTACAAGGACTTCTTTGAGATGCAGCCGTCCACCGGCTACGAAACCCTGATCTACGATTGCCTGACCGGTGATCAGACGCTGTTCCAGCGTGCCGACAACATCGAAAACGGCTGGCGTGCGGTACAGCCGTTCCTCGATGCCTGGCAGGAGGATGCCTCGGTGCAGGGCTATGCTGCGGGCGAAGACGGGCCGAAAGCCGCCGAAGAGCTGCTGACTCGCGACGGTCGCGTCTGGCACGGCCTCGGATGAGTGACGCCACGCCACAGCCCATCCGGTTTTTGCTCAGTGACATGGACGGTACCTTGCTGCTGCCCGATCACAGCCTTAACCAGCGCACCATCGACGCGGTCCGTTCGTTGCGCGAAGCCGGCGTGTTGTTCAGCCTGGCCACGGGGCGTCCACCCAGGGCCATGCTGCAGACGATCGAGGCCTTGGGCGTCGACCTGCCCACGGCAGCCTTCAACGGCGGCACCCTCGTTCATCCCGATGGCAGTTTGCTCGTCGCGCATTACTTGCCGACGGCGGCAGCATTGACGACCCTGGCGCTGTTCGCCGATCAACCGGAGATCGAAGTCTGGGTATTCAGTGGCGATGACTGGCTGGTCAAAGATCCGGCCGGCCCCATGGTGCCCCGCGAACAGCACGGGCTGGGATACCCGCCGGTGGCGGTCGAAAGCTTCGAACCGTACCTGGCCCGCATCAACAAGATCGTCGCCGCCAGCAACAACACCGAGTTGCTGATTGAGCTCGAGGCTCAGTTGCTGGCGAAAGTCGAAGGCCAGGCCCAGGTCTCGCGTTCGCAACCGGTGTATCTGGACGTGACCGCGATGCAGGCCAACAAGGGCGAGGCGCTGAAGACGCTGGCCGAATTCCTCGCAGTGCCTTTGGCGCAGACGGCTGCAATGGGGGATGGTGGCAATGACCCGGCGATGTTTCATTGTGCCGGGTTGTCGATCGCCATGGGGCAGGCGGAAGAGGCGGTGAAGCGTCAGGCGGATGTGGTCACTGCAAGCAATGCCGAAGACGGGGCGGCGTTGGCAATCGAGCAATACATTCTCCCGCGCTGAACACACAAACCACTGTGGGAGCGGGCTTGCCCGCTCCCACATTTAGTTCGGGTTTACAGCCAGTAGGTCACGGCGTACCAACCCAACACACCCATCACCACCGTATACGGCAACGCCATCCAGACCATGCGCCCGTAAGACAGGCGTATCAGCGGTGCAATCGCCGAAGTCAGTAAGAACAGAAACGCCGCCTGGCCATTGGGCGTTGCCACGCTAGGCAGGTTGGTGCCGGTGTTGATCGCGATGGCCAGCGTCTCGAAATGCTCGCGGCTCATGTGCCCGGCGATGAACGCCTGTTTCACTTCGGTGATGTAGATCGTCGCGACGAACACGTTGTCGCTGATCGCCGAGAGCAGGCCATTGGCAATGAACAGCATGCCCGGTTGTTGATCGACCGGCAGGGCCAGTACCCATTGGATCAATGGTGTGAACAGTTGCTGATCGTGGATCACTGCCACCACGGCGAAGAACACCACCAGCAGGGCGGTGAACGGCATCGCGTCCTTGAAGGCAGTACCGAGACGGTGCTCGTCGGTAATCCCGGTGAACGCGGTGATCAGCACAATCACCATCAAACCGATCAAACCCACTTCCGCGACATGAAACGCCAGCCCGGCGATCAGGATCAGTGCTGCAACTGCCTGCACGATAAGCGCTGCACGCTGGCGCGCGGTGCGCTCGGCATTGTCTTGGGCAGCGTAATCGGCCAGCACGGCCCGTACGTTGTCCGGCAGCAATGTGCCGTAACCGAACCAGCGCAGTTTCTCCAGCAGGACGCAGGTCACCAGTCCCGCCACCAATACCGGCAGCGAAACCGGCGCGATCTTCAGAAAGAACTCGGCGAAGTGCCAACCCATCTCATGCCCGATCAACAGGTTCTGCGGCTCGCCCACCAGCGTACAGACGCCACCCAGGGCCGTGCCGACGGCACCGTGCATCAGCAGACTGCGCAGGAAGGCGCGAAACTGATCGAGGTCTTCATGATGGAGTTTGGGCAGGTGACGGTCGTCGCTGAATTCGCTGTCCTGCCGCGGATCGGTGCCTGAGGCCACGCGGTGATACACCGAATAAAAACCGACAGCCGCACTGATGATCACGGCGGTCACGGTCAAGGCATCGAGAAACGCTGACAGAAACGCCGACAAAAAACAGAACATCAATGCCAGCATGGCCTTGGAGCGCACGCCAAGCAGCAAGCGCGAGAAAAGAAACAGCGGCAGGTCTTTCATGAAGTAAATGCCGGCCACCATGAACATCAGCAGCAGGATCACCGGAAAGTTGTGCAGCAGTTCGTCATAAAGCGCCTGGGGCGTGGTCATTTTCAGCACCAGTGCTTCGACCAGCAACAATCCCCCGGGCATCAACGGATAGCATTTGAGCGCCATGGCCAGGGTGAAGATGAATTCCAGCACCAGCAGCCAACCCGCCGCCACCGGACCTACGGTCCACAGCACCACTGCATTGATAATAAGAAAACCGACAATACAGAGTTTGTACCAGCGAGGTGAGTTGCCGAGAAAGTTATGCGCGAACGCCTGGGCCATGGAACCGGACATCGGCTACTCCTTGTATTAAGAAGCGCGCAAGTTGCCGTAAGCGAAAGAGAAGATCAAGTGCAGGAACAGTACGATGGATCAGCCCAAAAAACGTGCAACGACTGCATGATAGTTGCCGTCCAGTGAATAACCTGCCACGACGATATTTTTATCGGCCTGGATGGCCAATGAAGTTGCCGTATCGAGACTGCGGCCGAGTCGGGTACGAACCCATCCGGCACCGTCGCCGAAGTTACGATCAAGCTGCCCGTCGGGCATATATCGACCCAGAATAAAGTCGGCCTCGACACCGCCGATGGTTGCGCCGGCCGTGATCACGCTGCCATCCGGTTGTGCCTGAGCCGCGGTCCACTGGCAACCACTGCGGCCGATTTCCAGCAATTGCGCCTGGCCATCGTTCCAATGCCTGTCCGGGCGGCCATTAATGTGGAGTTTCAGGGAGAGGCAACGCATGGGATCGCGGCTGCTGCCAAAACAATGTATATCGCCATCTTCCAGTTGGACGACCTGGCTGACTTGCGCGCTTTGTCCCTGAGCTTTGAAACTCATGAAACCATCCACGGCGAAGCGATCGTCAAGGCTGCCGTCGGGCTGATAACGGGCCAGCAAGCCCTCTTCGGGGAAGTTGATCGAACCACCCACCAGGATTCGGCCGTCGCGCTGCACCCTGACGCAATTGAGCCAGGTGTTCATCAGCAAGTGCCTGATGATCACAAATCCACGGCCGTTGAATGTATTGTCCAACTCGCCGTTGGTGTCGAGCCGTATGAGCATGCCGGCGTGATCGGCCAGTTCGAAATGATGGTTGGCCACCAGCACGATTTTACCGTCTTCCTGGACGCCGGCATCACAGGCTTCGGCCCCCGGCACTCCGGGAGGCAGCCAGGCATCGCGAATCCCGTGGGATAGATTGCCCGGCAGTCGCACCACGCAGTAACCGTTGTCGCCAAACTGCTGGACCGGACAACCTTGCGGATCGAACAATGCTACGGCGGGAAGGGTACGGTGGGCATTTTCATAGTGCAGGCCGGTCAGCAGAATCCGCCCGTCGGGCAATTCGTGAACCTTGCCAGCCATGGCTTCAAAGCCCGGCTCGAACTGCCCGATGACACTGCCTTTGTAGCCGAATGCCAGATCCGCGGAACCATCCTCCAGCAAACGGGCCAGGCCAAAACGACTGCCACTTGGCGTGCCGACTTTTGCCGCCACCAGCAAGCGTCCCTGGGAATCGATGGTGACGTCGTTGGCCAGGCTTGAAGTGCTGCCGGCGAAGTACACCTGGGTTTTGCCTTGGGTGGCGAAGCTGATATCGAGCTTGCCGGCGTAACTTGACGCGGCCGGGACAGTTAAAACGGACTGGATTGACATGCACGCATCTCCTTGCGAGTCGTCGTTGTCCAGAAGTTGGTTGGCGACTAGTTAGGAGATCATTCAATCCCTGAATGCCCGGATGCACAACTGGCAGAAATAACAGGCGGAGGGTCGTTGTGTGCCACAACAGTGTCTTTTCGAACCAATGGCAAGCGTGCAAAGGATTAATGTGAGCCAGTTCAAATAACGATGCGAGACACGTGCATTTGAAAATGAAAACCAGGCAACTAACGGCAAAAAAGGAGGGCGCGGATTACCGAAGTAATCCGCAAAAATGATTAGTGCGGCATCGACCACGACTGCAGTTTGTAACCTTCCTGGCTCAACTCTTCACGAGCTTGTTCAAGCAGGCGTTGAAGCTGCTCAGGGTCGGTGTAGGCGCTGCTCGGGATCTGCTTGCGGCCTATACTGTTGTTGGTACGGTCGATGACGGTCAGGCAGAGTTCGCCGTTGCCGTCCTGTGGCGCCCAGGCCACGCATTGGAAAGGCTGGAATGCGCGGTCGGCAATCAAAAGAGCTTCGTTGATACGGAGCGGGGCGTTCATAGGATGTTCTCTCAGTATGCCCAATCAAGTGATGTGCCGACGGTTGGGCTTACCGTTCGGCAGGTTACTTGTACTGATGTCCGCAACCAGGGTTCGGGTCACACACAAATAAAAGAAATTTCAACTTTTGTTCAAATGCACATCGCAAGCACATGTTTTGAAAGCTGAATGAAAGGTTGGAGTCGTTAGTTAACTAACAATATAGATTCTTATAACTATTTAGGCAGCGACTCTATAGTCAAACGGTACAAGGCCACGTCAAATTCTTGCTAATGTTACAGCCAGGTCCGCCAAATGACTGTTTTTAATAAAATTTCCTAGAATTTGGCGCCAAGGAACAGTCATGAACGAAGCGCCTGCCTTGCGACGTCTATTAGTGGTTGATCCCTGCGACGACTGCCATCGTGTATTGCCGGGATTACGCTCCGTGGGTTGGGATGTTGACAGCTGTTCGCTGGAAAACGCCATCGACCGAACCTGTGACGTGGGTCTGTTGCGCCTGCAGCCTTTTCACCTTGAACGCCCCGATGCCGTCAAAGAACTCATCAGCCGCAGCGGCACCGAGTGGATCGCCGTCCTGAATCAGGAAGTCCTGCGCCTGCAGAATGTCGGGGACTTTGTCTGCGAATGGTTTTTCGACTTCCATACCTTGCCGTTCGATGTCTCCCGGGTCCAGGTCACACTGGGGCGGGCCTTTGGCATGGCGCGCCTGCGTGGGCAGGGCACGGTGCATATCGATCAGCCCGAGCACGAACTGTTGGGCGACAGCAAACCCATACGCGAATTACGCAAGCTATTAAGCAAACTGGCACCCACCGAGTCACCGGTGTTGATCCGCGGCGAAAGCGGGACAGGTAAAGAGCTGGTCGCCCGTACGCTGCATCGGCAATCCTTGCGCCACAGCAAACCCTTTGTCGCGATCAACTGTGGCGCGATTCCCGAACACTTGATCCAGTCCGAACTGTTCGGCCACGAGAAGGGTGCTTTTACCGGTGCCCATCAACGCAAGGTCGGGCGACTCGAAGCGGCCAACGGCGGCACGCTGTTTCTCGATGAGATCGGTGACCTGCCCCTTGAACTGCAGGCGAACCTGTTGCGTTTCCTCCAGGAAAAACACATTGAGCGGGTGGGTGGCAGCCAACCGATTCCCGTGGATGTGCGAGTGCTGGCCGCGACCCATGTCGATCTCGAAGCCGCCATCGAGAAGAAGCGCTTTCGCGAAGATCTGTACTATCGGCTGAACGTGTTGCAGGTCGCGACCGCGCCCCTGCGTGAGCGCAATGGCGATCTGTCACTGCTGGCCAACCACTTTTCCCATTTCTACAGCCATGAAACCGGCCGCCGTCCGCGCAGCTTCAGTGAAGACGCCTTGATTGCCATGGGCAAGCATGACTGGCCGGGCAATGTTCGTGAGCTGGCCAACCGGGTACGTCGCGGGTTGGTGCTGGCCGAGGGCCGACAGATCGAAGCGCGAGACCTGGGGCTGATCAGCCATCAGGGCATTGCCCCGCCGATGGGCACACTGGAGGAGTACAAACACAGGGCGGAACGCCAGGCCTTGTGCGATGTACTTAACCGCCACAGCGATAACTTGAGTATCGCTGCCAAGGTGCTGGGGATCTCCCGGCCTACCTTCTACCGTTTATTGCACAAGCATCAGATCCGGTAAACCCACCCTTGCAGGAGTGAGCTCTGCTTGCGATGGACTTTGGGACACCACGGGTGTCAGGCTTGCTGTGTAATCGTTAACGACCATCGGCTCCTACAGTAAAAGCCCCGCTGCGACCTGAATCGCAGCGGGGCTTTTTTGTGGGTGTCGGATCAGAAGTAGTACGGGAACTTCAGGCTGAAGGAAAAGTCTGGCGAGTCTTCGGTCAGTCCGATAGACAGGTTGGGAACGATTGTCAGGTTGTCGGTTGCTGCCAGGGTCATGCCGATGTTGAAGTTGGCCGAGTTGTAATCGCTGTTGGTGATCGACTGCCAATCGCCACCGTCCGGTTTGATCTTGCTCTTGCGGGCGAACTGATCGGTGACCGAGAACGACATACTCATCTTCTCGTTCAAGGCGAATGCAATGCCGGCGCCGATCTGCCAGGAATCGCCCAGCTTCACGTCCCCTTTGACCTTGGAGCCTTCCTGGGGGCTGATGTCGCTGAAAGAGTCTTCCATGTTGTAGGTGTAGGACAGGCTGCCAAACAGTACGGCCGGGTCGAAAGTCTTGACCAGCGAGATACCCGGGGTGATGGCCCAGACACCATTGCCGGTAGGCAAGTCCTCGGGCACCGAGAGGTTATCGTTGCCAGGGTCATTGACCAGCTTGATGCCGTAGGGGTCCTTGCCGGTCGGCGCCTTGATGCGTAGGGTAGCGACTGCATCGGGCAGGCTTTCCGACTCATCCAGAAACTTGTAGGCCACGCCAACGTTCACATCGCCGATGGTCGGGTCGCGGGTGACGCTTGCGTCGGACGTTACCGGCCCTGCGCCACCGGCGCCACCGGAGGAATACGTCGACTCGCGATAAACCACGGGGACGTTAATGTCGAACTGCCAGCGTTGTGCAACGTTGTAGCGGGCGGTCAGGTCCAGTGTCCAGTTGTCGGCCTTGATGCGGTCGAGGTTGATGTTGCCGAGAAAAATCGAGTCCAGCGCCAGGAAGCCGTTGAGCGTCAGTGCTCGGGTATCGTAGTGGGTATAGGTCAGGCCGGTTTCGACGCTGAACTTGCCGCCACCGAAGAATCCGCTGGCTTCGTCGTACAGGTTCGAAACGCTTTGTGCCGGTTCCGAGTCATCCTTGAGCGACTGCCCGTAGGAGCTGCCCGTGGTTCCGGGCGCACCCGCGGCCACTGCCTGGCCACCCCTGGTGGTTTCGGCAGGGGATTTGGTCAGGCGTTTGGGAGCAGGTGACGCAGGTGCCGCTTCGACTTGGCGAACGCGCTGTTCGAGTACCATCAGTGCGTTCTGTTGTGCTTCGTAACGTTGTTTCAACTCCATGAGTTCTTGTTTTAGTGCTTCAACCTGGGGGTCCGTTGCTGCGTAAAGCAAAGTTGCCGGGGCCAGGCCGCTCAAACAAACGATAGCTCTGAACGTTAACGATCGGTGCATGGGTTAGCCGTCCCTTCTGACTACATCTGATGAGACTGAGCGTAGATCAGAATCCGAGAGTGCGAAGACCTTTGAGCTGATCCAGATTGCCGTTCAACGACCCGGCCGTGGTTACGTTGTCACGCAACACGACATTGAAGGATGTGAAGTTGCGGACCTGGTTGCTGCCGCCTAGCAAAGTCGTATTCTGCATCAGCCCACCCTGGGCCAGGCGTTGTACGGTACTGCCCTGATTGTTGTTGGCCACGATATTGAGTTGCACGCCATTGCCGGTCGAGGAAATGCTCATCGAGCCCGCGCCGTTGGCGCCGGTCAAGGTCGAGCCCGAGGCCAATGCCTGGCCCTGCTGCTGCGTTACGGGTGCCTGATTAGCCTTTGTGACGTTGATATCAACATTGTTGTAGGCCGTATTATTGTCACCGGCAGCACGCACCACTTGAGTGACCCCTTGGGTGCTGTTGAGGCCGTTGCCGCCAGCAACGGTGCCGGTACCGGTGCTTTGCGAACGCGCAGAGCCAGTACCATTTTCGTCGATCATCGACACATAGAACTGCGGCGTGATAGTCGACTGCTGAATTTGCATCGAGGAGCGTGCCCCGATCACATCTCCGTTGGCATTTTGCCAGGTGCTGGTCATGACAACGCCGAAACTGATGACCCGTCCCGGCATGACAAAGCGGCCGCGAAGGTTCGCCAGTTCCTGATCTTTCAGTTCGATGGGTTTGAAAAATTCTGCCTGGGTTGGCAGGCTGGCGGTCAGGCATACCATGGCCAGCCAGATTGGAGTCTTCATTGAATGCTCCTGGAGCGTCGTGCTCCCTTGTTATTAGAAGAAGTCGCTCTGGATGAATCCGAAGTCCATCAACTCTGCGTCCTGCACAGGGCTGAAGGCGTTGATGCGGTTCTTGGCGGTCAGCGGCAAAGGTGGGTTGAGCAACGCATTGTTTTTGTCGTAGCCCTGGCCGATGACGGCAAAGATGATGCCGTTCCAGCCTTTGACAAAGTCTTCGACCTTGTAGCGTTTATGACCGAGTACCGGATCGCCGATATACACCCAGCCGTTGTGGACTCTTTGCATGACCACAAAGTGTTTGTAGCCACGGATATCCATGAGTACAACAACCGGAATCTTGATGTCGTTTAACGTTTCGGTGGCCACCCGATAGCCACGGGCCCGCATACCGATACTTTCCACGTAGCGCTTCATGTCGAGCATGGAGAAGCCCTGAACGCGGACAAGATCCTGATCGGAATGCGCCAGCATCCCTTCGATGATCTGTTCTTCATTCACGTCCAGCCAATAGGCCTGACGCAATACGGTCGCCAGCGCAGCCGCGCCGCAACTGAAATCGGTTTTCTGTTGCACCAGGTCGGCAAACTTGCGCTCGCGTATGCTCTGGATCGGCTTATACACCACCGCGCCACCCGGCAGGATGGAAAGCGGCAACTGTGCAGCCTCGATCACACTGGACACGCAAAGCAAAAATGCCAAGGCGATAATTCGCATGATTGGACGCCCCCTGGATGTTTTGAAGAAAGGCCCCCGTGAGGGGGCCTCCAGAGACAGCATTAGAACGAGGTGTTGGAGATGGCCAGCGAGTTGCTTTGTTGGTTACCCACACCAGCCGCTACGTTGACGCCCAGGTTGCCACTGCCGCCATTCACCGAACCGCTCAGGGTTGCAGTGTTGGTCACAGGGTTTGCCCAGCCAGTAGGAGTCAGCACTTGATAGGAATAGGAGTTGCTCAAATCAAATGAACTGCTCTCACTGTAGCTTTTCGATTTGTCGAACGAAGATTCGGACGATTTGCTGCCCGATTTTTCGAACGAGGAGTCGAACGATTTCTCCCAGGATTTATCGAACGATTTTTCGAACGAGGAGTCGCGCGATTTTTCGAACGATTTGTCGACCGTTATGTCGAGCGATGCGCTAAGCGATGCGTCGACAGAATTAGTGCGACTGCCCTCGTGGTAGCGGCCATGATCCCAGGAAACGGTCTTGGATGCATCGAAATCGGCGTCCAAAGTAGCGCTCAAAGAAGCACTCGAAGAGCCGCTCGCACTACTGCTCTTAGAACCGCTCACATCAACGCTTTTGGAACCACTTGCATCAAAGCTCTTAGAGCCGCTCACTTCAAAGCTCGAAGATTTGCTCTTATCAATGTGCAACTCGGATGACTTATCTTTAGAGAAACTGCCGCTGGCCGTTTTGGTAACTGTAATCGTATCCACGCGGTACGTCCGATCCGCGGAGTTGTTCACGACCAGTCCAGGACCGTTTTGATCGGCAGAGGCGGTGGCGGTTGCGCTGCCCAGTGGGGCATTGGAGTTGGCAATTGCCATGGTGTTTTTCTGCTGGTTCAAATCGCCGCCAGCAATGTTGATCCCCATGTTGCCGCTGCCGTTATTACCCGATCCGCTCATCGTGGCAGAGTTTGTTACGCCGTAGTTGATCACCTTGTTGTTGTTGCTGTATTGCCGGACGCTGGCGGTGGCGGACGCATTGCCGAACACGAAGCTGTTATCCAGACTGGAGTCGGCGCCGGCGTTTGCAATGGCGGCCGCGTTGTCTTGCTGGTTGCCTGCGCCTGCTGCCACGTTGACGCCGACGTTGCCGCTGGCGCCATCGGCAGAGCTGCTCATTTCAGCGCTGTTCTCAACCCCTTCGTTGTAGATGCGGTTGTTGGTACTGCTTTGCTTATCCCAGGCATTGGCAGTCGCATAGACAGGGATCTTGGTTGGAGGAGGGGTGTGGTGGCCACCGTTATGATGGCCATTGTGGTGGCCATGGCCACGGTCCCTATCGTTTTGCCCAGCTTGTACAGCAACAGCCATGACCGCAGCAATTGCGAAAACCAGAGGCTTGAGTGCCATCGAAGGTTTCATGGTGATTCTCCGTACTTATTTTAGGTTAAGTGTTGTTTCCTACCTGTTTGGGTCAATCCACGACCCGTACGCTTAGGGTGTTGGCCATTCGGTTTCCCACCCCGGCGCTCTGATTCAACTGAATCACCCCACGGCTACCGGTGAAAGCCTGGTCACTGGTAGTGACCTGGCGATAGCCGGGTGTGGAGTCAGTTGGATCGGAGTTGTTGAGCAGCGCCACGTTCTGTTGCATGAGGACGCTGTCGTCGATACTTTGCGGCTGGGTACTGATGCTGATGCGCAGTGCGTTGGCTTGCTGGTTACTCGCACCCGAGCTCTGGTTAACGCCCAGTGCGCCGTTGCCATGGCTGAAGGAGGCGCCCTGGATGCTCGATCGAGCTTCCATATTGGGGTCGACCACCGTACGCAACCGTTGGCGGATCTGGGTGCTGGCACTGGCATGGTAGCCATTGGCGAAGGCCCGGGCGTTGGCTTGTTGTTGCAGATCGCCCGCCGCCTGGTTGACGGCGAGGTTGCCCTGATACTGCATGCCCGAACCGTCGATTTCGGCGTTATTGATGACGGGAGACTGGGCAAAGGTCGAAGCACTGCAAAACATGGCGACAATCAGCAGCGTACGATTCATCTTAACGGTCTCCCGTCATGATATTCAGCGCACCCAGTCCTCGCTGGACGCTTGAATTGACCATGTTGGCGATACCGCTGCCGGAGTTGCCCGAACGTCCGGCGGGGAGGTTGGAAAGCTGGGTCTGGTTGCTGATGTTGCCGCCAAGATTGCCGGTGCCCTGATTGATCAGGCCGGAGATGCCTGTGCCACTGGTGACGCTTGCAAAGTCGCCGTCGTTCAACTCGTTCGTTTGTTTGAGGATCTGTTGCGACGGGTTGGCGTTGACGGTGGTGGGGTTGGGGTCGGGAATCACCGGCGCACGGGTTGCCATGCGCGTTTGGACATCACGGGTGATCACAATAATGCCGTTGTCGGCCTGTACAGGCACGCAGACACTTGAACCCAGTGCACATCCGATCAGCAGGAGGCTATAGAAGCTTTTATTATTGAGTTTCCCCACGGCGGCAATTCCTTCTGTGAGTGCAACGCTGGCCCTTATCAGCGGTGCGAGATATAGAGCAGAAGGTGTGCCGTTTTTTGTTTTTCTATTGAAAACAGTGGGTTGACTTTAATTGTCGAAGTAGTCAAAAAAAAATGTAAAGCCCCTGAGACAGAACCGCTCTAGAACGCCGTCTCCGCCGGCGCCATAGCTCGCTACGGGCGCTGAAGGCAGGTTGTATCAATGGCTTAACATTTCTTGTTGAATTACCCGGAAGGCTTTAGCACGAGGGTTTGCGCAGGAGGAGTGTTTCAGGAATGGACGGTACGGCAGGGCGGGTAGCCCTGTCAGGTCTTGAGCAAGCGTGTCACTGCCTCTAATGCCGCGTCCTGGCGCTGTTGCCAATCACCTAGCAATACCTGATAAGGCTGGCGATGTTGGTCAAGCCATTGGCGACTGGCCTGGAAAAACGCCTGACGTTCTGCCAGTTGCGGCTGGCAACGTTGCCCGTCGTCATGCCAGGCCACGTTTTCAGGGCTCAGCAGCAAATGCAGGTCGTAATGCCGTGCCAGCAATGCTTGCTCGATCCACTTCGGACAATCGCCAAACAACGTGCGGCTCCAAAGGATATTGCTCAAGAGGTGCGTATCAAGAATCAGCAGTGATGGCTGTTTGGCGCGAGCTTCATCCTCCCAAGTCAGCTGGCCATGTGCTATTGACCCAATGTCATCATAGCGGGTTTCGCGTGCTTTGCTGTCGATGAAGTGCCTAACGTATTCATTGACCAATATGCCGCCAAAATTGGCGTGAATCTCGTTCGAAAGCCAGCTTTTACCGCTGGATTCCGGACCTGTGAGTACCAGGACTTTCATGTGCGCAACGCCGGGGCCGCACGCCATTCACGCCAGCCCTGTACGGCCAGCAACAGGAACAATCCATACAAAACGGCCGTCAGGTACAGCGCTTTGTAGACGAACAACCCGACGAAGATCACATCGAGGACGATCCACAGCGGCCAGCACTGCACGCGTTTTTGCGCCATCCACAATTGCGCCACCAGGCTGAAACCCGTGAGCGCCGCATCGAGCCAGGGTTGGGCGGCGTCGGTCCAGTGGGCCATGGCGGCGCCCAACAGCAGGCTGCCAATTGCGCCGACGATCAGGCCGAACACCACGGATCGACCGTCGAGCCAGCTAACCTCGCGCCCATGCCGCGCATCGCCGGCATGGGTCCATTGCCACCAGCCGTAGATCTGCAGGCCGGCATAGATCACTTGCAGCAGCATGTCGGAATACAGCTTCACTTCGAAAAAGATCCAGCTATAGATAAGCACCATGACCAGGCCGATCGGCCAGCACCAGGGGTTCTGCTTGACCGTCAACCAGACGGCAATGACACCGAGAGTGGCGGCAAACAGTTCAAGCCCGGACATGCAGGTTCCTTGGGGGAAGTCGGAGAGAGGGCGGATTGTAACCCGGCTTGAAGATCAAAAGATCGCAGCCTGCGGCAGCTCCTACGTGATGTACGTCATACCCTGTAGGAGTTGCCGCAGGCTGCGATCTCTACGAATTACACCCGAAACTGCCTGAGCAACCCGTTCAACTGCTCACTCAAGTCCTTGAGCCGCACGCTCGCCACGCTGGACTGTTCAGCCGCCAGCGCGGTGCTGTGGGAGAGTCCGGCTGCTTGCGTGACGTTCTGGTTGATGTCCTCGACCACATGCGCCTGCTGCAAGGTCGCGCTGGCGATCGATGCGTTCAGTCCGTTGAGGTTGCGCAATGCCTGGCCAATGGCATTCAGGCTGGCGCCGGCCAGACCGGCCTGTTCAATCGTGAGTTGCGAGGCCCGGCTGCTGTCGCCGATCACCTTGACCGCCGCTTCGGAGTGGCTTTGCAGGCGTTCGATCATCGACTGGATTTCTGCCGTGGACTTCTGGGTACGCTGGGCCAGCAGGCGCACTTCATCGGCCACCACCGCGAACCCGCGACCTTGCTCGCCGGCCCGGGCCGCCTCGATCGCGGCGTTGAGGGCCAGCAAATTGGTTTGCTCGGCAATGGAGCGAATCACTTCCAGGACGCTGCCGATCTGGTTGCTTTCGCTGGCCAGTGTGCGGATCACTTCCACGGCCTGATCGATGGTGGAGGAGAGGGTATCGATTTGCTTGAGACTGCCGTCGATGTTGATCTGGCCTTGTTGCGCCTGCGCTTCGGCATCGCGCATTTCGCTGGCGGCATGCTCGGCGTTCTTCGCCACATCCTGCACGCCATAGGTCACTTCATTGATCGCGGTGGCCACCAGTTCCATCTGTTGCGATTGTTGCTGGCTGCGTTGTTGGGCCTGGGTGGCGTCGTTGCCCAGTTCGCTGGACGATTGCCCCAGGGCACTGGCGGACACCTGCAACTCACCGATCACCAGCCGCAGTTTGGTGGTGAAGGCGTTGAAGTGCTGCGCCAATTGCGTAACTTCATCCTGGCCGTGGGTGTCGAGGCTGCGGGTCAGGTCGCTTTCGCCGCTGGCGATATTGGCCATCGCGTTCACGGTTTCCTGAAGCGGACGGACGATGCTGCGGGCAATCACGATCACCAGCGCCGCCATGATGAGTGCGATGGCCAGGCCGATCGCCGACGCTTCCCAGACCTGGCCGTAGAACTCGGCTTGCATGTCATCGATGTACACGCCCGAGCCGATCACCCAGCCCCAGGGTTCGAACAGTTTGACGTAGGAGGTTTTTTCCACGGGGTCGCTGGCACCCGGTTTTGGCCAGCGGTAGTTGATGATGCCGGCGCCTTTGGCCTTGGCGACGGCGACCATTTCGTTGAACACCGCAAAGCCGTCCGGGTCGCGGATCGCCGACAGGTTCTGGCCATCGAGTTTCGGGTTGGCGGGGTGCATGACCATCACCGGCGTCAGGTCATTGATCCAGAAGTAATCGTTCTGGTCATAGCGCAGTCCGCGAACGGCGGTCAGCGCCTGTTTCTGCGCAGCCTCGCGGGTGAGGGTGCCGGCGGTTTCCAGGCCATGGTAGTAGGTGAGAATGCCGCTGGCGGTTTGAACCACATGCTGGGTTTTCTGCGCCTTGGCCTCATTGAGGTCTTCGTGAATCTGCTTGAGCATCAAGGCGCCCAATGCCAATAGCATCACGACGGCCACGATCAAGATGAGCCACAAACGCCGACTGATCGACATATTGCGCAAGCTGTTCATAACGCGGTGCTCCAGATTCTTGTTTTTGTGGTTGTTCTTGTAAGAAGTGATCGCCAGCATCCTGTCCGGCCCGATAACGCGGCAACGCCAATCGGGCTTCTCTCACAGGATTTCGGCCCCGCGCGGAAAAACCTGAATACAAATTGATTTTTCACGGAATTTTCCCCGGCCTGCGGGTATCTTGTGCACGCGGGTTTTCAACTACGCTGAACGCTTTGAAAAATACTAACGGGGCATGCGTTGACGCATAGCCTTTGGGGGATTGATGGATCTTTGGACTGCCTTTCAGGCGTTGATTCTTGGGGTTGTAGAAGGGCTGACAGAGTTTTTGCCCATTTCCAGTACCGGGCACCAGATCATTGTGGCCGACCTGCTCAATTTTGGTGGCGAGCGCGCCATGGCGTTCAACATCATTATCCAGCTGGGGGCGATCCTGGCGGTGGTGTGGGAATTTCGCCGCAAGATTTTCGATGTGGTCATTGGTTTGCCGACGCAACCCAGCGCACGACGCTTTACCGCGAACCTGCTGATTGCCTTCTTTCCCGCCGTGATTCTGGGGGTGACCTTCGCCGACCTGATCCATCACTATCTGTTCAACCCGATCACGGTGGCCGCCGCGTTGGTGGTGGGCGGTATCGTCATGTTGTGGGCGGAAAATCGTCAGCATGAGGTGCATGCTGAAACAGTGGATGACATCACCTGGAAAGATGCCCTGAAAGTCGGCTTCGCCCAGTGCCTGGCGATGATTCCGGGGACCTCGCGCTCCGGGTGCACAATCATCGGTGGTTTGTTGTTCGGCCTGTCGCGCAAGACCGCCACCGAGTTTTCGTTCTTCCTGGCGATGCCGACCATGGTGGGTGCCGCCGTGTACTCGGGCTACAAGTACCACAAACTGTTCGTACCAGCCGATTTCCCGGTATTCGCCATCGGCTTCGTCACCGCGTTCATCTTCGCGATGATCGCCGTCAGGGGCTTGCTCAAGTTCATCGCCAACCACAGCTATGCGGCATTTGCCTGGTACCGCATTGCATTCGGCCTGGTCATCCTGGCCACCTGGCAGTTCGGCTGGGTCGACTGGACCGCGGTTAAGCCATGAGTGACTCGGGCGCGCGCAACAACTCCGGACGCCCATCGGGCGGCGAGATCCGTAATCTGCGGTTGAAGTTGCTGGTGTTCGCGATCCTGTGTGCGTTGCCGTTTTTCGGTTCGATGTCGATGTGGCTGCAAGGGGGTTCGCTAATCCCCCTGGCGGCCTACGGCATCGTCAGCGTGCTGGCGTTTTTGCTGTACTGGAGCGACAAGCGCAAGGCGCGCGCCGATCACTGGCGTACCCCGGAAAACGTGCTGCATGCGCTGGAGTTCGCCGGTGGCTGGCCGGGCGCCTTACTGGCGCAGCAAGTGTTCCGGCACAAGACGCGCAAGGTTTCCTTTCAACTGGTGTTCTGGCTCATCGTGCTGCTGCATCAGGTGTTCTGGATCGACATGCTGTTTCTCGGCGCGCATCTGTTTGCATTGTTCTGAAAGACAGTGAGCAACCCCAGTGGGTTGTTCGTTGATCTAGAGCAGCAGCCCGACCTGCGTGCGCTTGGGCAACTTGCCGACCACCAGTTGATGGGAACGTCGCAACAAGCCCTGCAACTCCTCGGCGCCAAGCGGGTAGGGCGTTGCCATGATGATCCACTGGGCCCGCGCCAGATAAGGCGCCGGATGAATGCCGGGACGGTCGCAGTGACCCAGAAACAGATCCTTGTCGACCTTGAACGCCAGGGATTCGCCACGCAGGTTCTGCAAGGCGAACATCTTGGTCCCGGCTACCGAAAACACCCGCACGCCGCCCCACTTGTAGTCCTCCCGCGCACCGGGCAAGGCTAGGCAAAAGGCCGCGACCTGCGCTTCGCTCATGCGTGCAGCCTTCATAACAAATAGTCTCCATGGGCATTGAATGTTTCGATCAAATGGTTGAGCCGGGCACGTATTGCGGGCGGCGAGTCACCAGCGATCATGCTCACGCTATCCGTGCGCCAAGTCCGATAGAGGGCCTACTGCAGCCTCTGTACACCCTCCAAGCGGTTTCTCCCGGCGGAGTATGTGAAACACGTTCTATCACCTGCGATACTCCGCCCTGTATCCAGACTGCGAGTAAATTGCTCCGTGTACGATTTCAATGATTTGTACTTTTTTGTTCAGGTCGTCGACCACAACGGTTTCACAAGTGCGAGTAAAAAACTCGACATACCGAAATCGAAACTGAGCAGGCGCATTGCCTCGCTTGAAGAACGGCTCGGTGTCCGCCTGATCCAGCGATCAACCCGCAAGTTCACGGTCACAGAGATCGGTCAGGATTACTATCGCCATTGCGTGGCGATGCTTGTTGAAGCCGATGCAGCCGAACAAGTGGTCGAGCATTCGCGCTCCGAGCCTCAGGGAATCGTGCGTATCAGTTGCCCACCGGCTTTGGGTGCCATGGGGGTCAGTGACATCATCGCGGAGTTCATGGTACTGCACCCTAAAGTTCAGGTGCATATCGATAGTACAAATCGCCGCGTTGATGTGCTGGGTGAGGGGTATGACATCGCGCTGAGAGTGCGTTTTCCGCCACTGGAAGACGACAACCTGGTGATGAGAGTGTTGGGTGACAGCCATCAGAAACTGGTGGCGCGGCCATCGTTGATTGAAGGGCTGACACTGCAAACACCCAAGGATTTGGCACGTTTGCCGAGCATGGATCTTGGTCCACCCAACCGTGAGCACAGGTGGACTTTTTTAGGCGCAAAAGATCAACTGATCGAGGCCGTCCACGCGCCAAGATTTGTTACTTCGGACCTTGATGCACTGCACCGTGCCGCCATACAGGGGGTAGGGGTCGTGCAAATGCCTGAGATCATGGTTCGCCATGCCATACATGATGGGCTCTTAGTGGAAGTACTGCCCGAGTTCGTACTTCGTAGTGGGCTTATCCATGCGGTCTTCCCGTCTCGCAGGGGGTTGCTGCCTTCGGTCCGCGGTCTGATCGATAAGTTGGCCGTGGATTTTGACGCCAACGCCGAAGCGGACAGGGTCGCTTGTGAGAAAGCCGGGAAGGCGCATCCGGCCATGCGGTAGGTGCAAATGTGGATGACTTTGCCAAAGCCGACGCCAGGAGAGCCCTGCGAAGACATCCGCAGCAGGCCCTGAACCATACCTTGATCAGGACACAGGTGACGGTGAGTGAAAGGCTGACAATGCTCGAGAACTGTTTCGCGTTCATGCAAATCTCTCCAGAAAGGTTATCCATTCAGCTGAGCAGCGATGGCTACTCATCTGTACTACTCGCTGGAGAACGAACTGGATGCAGCCCCTCGAAAAAATAGTGAAAGGATGAGGGGGCAATGGTCCCTTCAGCTCTGAGGTTCTGGTGTGCGCGTTTTACAGCGGGGCCAGTCTCGAGATAAAAGCTGTACAAACTAATAATTAGGTATAACTTTTAAAGGCGTCTCTTGAGTCTTATCGAGGCCTTAGCATGACCCTGCAGATGGACCGCTTATTCCGCCACCTTATCTGTCTCGTTCCGATGCTCCTGAGCGCAGACCTGTTTGCTGATTGGCGCGAGGCTTTACCCGATGCTCGTCGGGTGGGTAGCGGGGAGCTGCGCGTATTCGGTTTCTCCATCTACAGCGCGCAATTCTGGAGCCCACGCCTGATTGTCGGCGATCCGACCGGCGTGAATATGCCTTTTGCGCTGGAGCTGACCTACCGTCGCGCTATCAGTCGCGAGGATCTGGTCGAGGCCAGCATCAAGGAGATCAGACGCCTGTCGCCCACTCCTCCGAATTCGGAGTTGATGGCCCGTTGGGAGCAGGAGATGCGGCAGGCGTTTGTCGATGTGCGCGCCGGTGATCGCATCACTGGTGTCTATTTGCCCGCTGAGGGCGCACGTTTTTATGTCGGCGAGAATCTACGGCATGTGGTGAGGGATGATGCGTTCGCCAAAGCTTTTTTTGCCATCTGGCTTGATCCCCGAACCCGCAACCCGCAGTTGCGCGCCCAATTGCTGGGCGCCGCAAGACCCTGAAACCGTAGAGGAAAAGCGCATGTTGAGGATATGGATCTTGGCGTTGTGCATCAGCCTTGCAAGTTGTAGCCGGGTGGATGTGCAGACCTACAGCCAGGAAATGCCCAAGCTTGATTTGCGCGAGTTCTTCGAGGGGCGGGTAGAAGCCTGGGGCATGTTTCAAAAGCGCTCAGGAGAGGTCACCAAACGCTTCCACGTAGAGATCCATGGCCACTCCGCCGGTAACCAGTTGATCCTCGACGAGTCATTTACATACAGCGACGGTACTCAGCAAAAACGGGTGTGGACGCTAACCCCGGCCGGACCTGGCCAATGGCGTGGAACCGCTGGCGACGTGGTGGGCGAAGCGCATGGCGAGGTTGCAGGGAATACATTGCGCTGGCGCTATGTGCTGAGGTTGCCGGTGGATGGCAAGGAGTATGAGGTTCATTTAGACGACTGGATGTACTTGATGGACAAGAACACCATGATCAATCGCTCGTTCATGACCAAGTTCGAAGTGGAAGTTGGCCAGATCACCTTATTCTTTCGCAAGCAGTCTTGAGTCAACGCGCAGACTGTAGGGCTATCCAGTGCAACGCCGGCATCAATAGCGCCCATATCAATGCGAGTATCAGAACACTGGGCCAAACACCCAGCGGCAGGCCCACGTCCGCTAATCTGGCGCCGCCCCAGTAAGAGAGAGGCCCGCCAAACGCCCCCAGTAGGCTGCCCATCCACCACGGACGCTTTGTCCAGCTCAGGCTGTGACGCAAAGTGCTGGCGAAGAGAAGCCAAAGTATTACCAGCCAAAGGGGTAAAACAAGCGTGGCACCGGGAAACTGAAATACCCCGAGGTGCAGTAGAGCACTGTCCAGAACCCAACCGCAGGCGGCCACCCATAACAGGAAGCGCCACTCATTAGGATTCTTTGAAATCCAAAGCAGGTGTATCGCCAGACAAGTTATTGCAATCAGCAATAGCCACGGCCGTTGCGCACCCAAAACGCAGGCGAACCAGCCGAGCTGGAAAAGCCCTGCGTTGAGCAACGACCGGCCTCGCACGTTCACGCCTCCAGACCGAAGGGCTGCGGCCGTGCTCCGGGTTTGGCGAGTAAAAGGTGCGCGGTGCCGATGCTTCGTTCCAGAAAGCCGCCCTCGCAGTAGCACAGGTAAAACTCCCACAAGCGGTAAAACGTCTGGTCGTAACCCAACGCTTCCAGGTTGTGCCGGCTACGTCGCAGATTGTCATGCCACAGGCGAAGGGTACGGGCGTAATGAAGGCCGAAGTCCTCCATGTGATGAAGGTTCAGGTCGGTGTCGCGACTGATGGTCTGCAACATGGTACTCACCGAAGGCAAGGCACCGCCCGGGAAGATGTAGCGCTGGATGAAGTCGACTGTTTTTTTCGTCTGCTCGTAGCGCTGGTCTCGAATGGTGATGGCCTGCAATAGCATAAGCCCGTGTTCCTTGAGCAGGTGGGCACACTGTTTGAAGTACGTGGGCAGAAAGCGGTGGCCGACGGCCTCGATCATCTCGATCGACACCAGCTTGTCGTATTTGCCCGTCAGGTCACGATAGTCCTGCAACAGCAGGGTAACGCGGCCTTGCAGGCACTGCTCTTCGATCCGGCGCTGGGTGTAGGCGAACTGCTCACGCGACAGCGTGGTGGTCGTGACCTTGCAGCCGTATCGGGTGGCCGCATAAATGGCCATGCTGCCCCAACCGGTGCCGATCTCCAGCAGGTGGTCACTGGGTTTGAGATCGAGCTTTTGGCAGATGCGCTCCAGCTTGTACATTTGAGCTTGTTCGAGGCTATCGTTGTTTGAGCGGAACATGGCTGCGGAGTACATCATGCTGGGGTCCAGCAGTTGTTCGAACAGCGCGTTGCCCAGATCGTAATGCGCAGAAATGTTGCGTTGCGAGCCTTGGCGGGTGTTGCGGTTGAGCCAATGCAGCGCTTTTACCAAAGGACGGTGTATACGTGCCAGGCCACGCTCCATTCCATCCAGCACTTCGAGATTGGCAACGAACACGCGGATCACGGCGGTCAGATCAGGACTGCTCCAGTATCCGTGGATGTAAGCCTCGCCGGCGCCAATTGAGCCATTGACCGCCACCATTGGCCAGAGTGCCGCATTGTGCACTTCGATTTCGCCATGTGGCGTTGCACCAGGCTGGCCAAAACTCAGTGGCTCACCGTCGACGATGATTACCAAATGACCCTGGCGCAGGTGCGCCAGTTGACGCAAGACGCCTTTCTTCAATACGCGCGCGCCCATCCCGTTGGCAGCAGAGCCACAGGTTATTGGGGTCAAGCTAGGATTCGTCATGGCGAGACTCCAGATTCGCGGTGCGATATTCACCGACGGCAGCTTTATGGGAAAACAGTGGCAGACGCTTGAGCAGCAGACGCAGGGCCTGCCAGTAAATGCCGAGCAGGGTCTTGCCGGTCATCCAGGGAAAGTCCAGAAGGTGGCGATGCAGGCTTTGGCGCGTCAGTTCGACACGCTCCAGACCCAGGCCCGCCTCAAATATTTTTTGCTCACCTTGCCAATCCTGCATGGTCACGTGCAGTGCCTGGCCGGGAGCGGAAAACCGCATGCGGTACTCCAGATCTCGAGGCAGGAAGGGCGAGACGTGAAAGCTCTTGGCGACCCTGTGGCGTGAGTCACCGGTGGCGTTGGTCGGCAGCACGTAGTGGTAACGCTCTCGCCAAGGGGTATTACTGACTTCGCAGAGAATGGCGGCCAGACTGCCGTCCGATTCAAAGCAATAAAACAAGCTGATCGGATTGAAAGACAGCCCCCAGCTGCGCGGCTGGGTGAGCAGACAGATTCTTCCCTGCGGCGTGTGCCCGAGGGCCTGTTCCACACGCTGGCGCACGGCATCGATCAGGGACATGCCCTGACGCGTTGACTGCGGCAGGTAGTCAGTTTCGCGGAAGGCAAAGGCAGCCCAGCGCGAATGTCCGGCCAGCCAGGACAAGGCCAGCACCTGTTGTTGTTCCGCCAGATCCAGGTAGAGCATACCCATGCGGTAGCGAAACCCATGGGCGCGCGGCAGCAGCCGGCGGTGGCTGACCCAGCCGCGGTACAGCGCGCTGTTCACAGTCGTTCTCCGAACGCGGCCGCCACTCGCAAGGCACTCACCACGCCGTCCTCGTGGAAACCGTTGGCCCAGTAGGCGCCGCAGTAATAGCTGTTCTGGGCGCCTTGTAATTCTTGCCATCGTGCCTGTGCAACCAGTCCTGCCTGGCTGTATTGCGGGTGGGCGTAACGGAAACGGTCGAGGATTTTGCTCGGTTCAATGGCCGTGGTCTGGTTCAGGCTGACGCAGAAGGTGGTGTTGCTCTGCAGCCCTTGCAGGATATTCATGTTGTAGGTGACAGCGGCCAGATGCTGGGCTGAGTCACCGAGGCGGTAATTCCAGCTCGCCCATGCTCGGCGACTTTTCGGCAACAGACGGGTATCGCTGTGCAGCACCACATCGTTCTCGGCGTAGTGCAGTGCGCCGAGTATCTCCCGTTCGGCTTGGCTGGGAGCGACCAACAGGCGTAATGCCTGGTCGCTGTGGCAGGCGAACACTACGTTGTCAAAGCGCTCGCTTCCTGTCGCACAGTGCAGGGTGACCCCACCCAAGTCACGCTCCACCCGATACACCGGGCAGTTGAGGCGGATACGCTCGACAAAGCCGGCACTCAAGGCGGATACGTAACTGCGCGAACCGCCGCTGACCACACGCCATTGTGGCCGATTGGTGACGGACAGGAGCCCGTGATTTTTGCAGAAACGTACGAAAAACTGGAGCGGAAAGCGCTGCATCTCGCCCGGTGACATCGACCAGATAGCCGACCCCATAGGGACTATGTAGTGTTCGATAAAACGTTGGCCGTAGCGGTTTTCCCGCAGATAGGCACCCAGCGTGGTGTGAGCAGTTATGCGCTGTTCGTCCAGGTCACGCAGGGCTTGGCTGTTGAAGCGCAAAATCTCGCGCAACATGCCCCAGAATCCAGGTGAAAGCAGATTGCGCCGCTGGGCGAACACCTGGTTGAGGTTGCTGCCATTGTATTCAATGCCGGTACGCGGATCCTGAACCGAAAAGCTCATCTCGGTGGGTTGCGAGGCTACGCCGAGTTGATCCAGCAGGCGGATGAAGTTGGGATAGGTCCAGTCGTTGAAGACGATAAAGCCAGTATCGATGGCATAGCGTTCGCCCTCTACTTCGACGTCAACCGTATGGCTATGACCACCGATCCAGTCACTGGCCTCGAATACAGTGACGTCTTGCTGGCGGTTGAGCAGGTAGGCGCAGGTCAGGCCGGAAATACCGCTGCCGATGATGGCTATTTTCATGAGGATTTTTCTTTAACCGGACGCACCATGCGTTTGCCCAGTGCCAGTTGCAGGCGCTGAGGCAATATTGCTAATGCGCGAAGAGCAGCAATGAATGGACCGGGAAAGGCGATTTCCAATGGCCGTTTTTCCAACCGGGTGGTGATGTAGGCGGCGGCTTTACCGACCGGCCAACGCATCGGCATCGGGAAGTCGTTCTGTTGTGTGAGTGGCGTATCGACGAAGCCCGGGCTGACGAGAGTGACGTCGATACCCTCGTGTGCCAGGTCGATGCGTAACGATTGAAACAGGTAACGCATTGCCGCCTTGGAGGCGCCATAAGCTTCGGCGCGCGGTAACGGCAGGTAGGTCACCGAACTGCACACTGCCACTAGATGAGGCCGCTGAGCCTTGCGCAACAGCGGTAGGGCCGCTTCCACGCAGTAAGCGGTGGAAAACAAATTGGCCCGCATCACGCGTTCAATCATGTTGGCTTCAAAGACGCCTGCATCCAAATACTCGCAGGTGCCCGCGTTGAGGATGACCTGATCCAGATGCCCCCAGACTTGCCCGATTCGCTGACCCATGGCCTGAACCACGCGTGGCTCAGTCAGGTCACCTGGCAGAAGCAGTACTTGTTGCGGATAGTTCCTGTGCAAGCTTTCCAGGATCTTTACATTGCGGGCACTGACGGCCAGGAAATGACCTTGGGTCAGTAAAATCTCCGCCAGGGCGGCGCCAATGCCGCTGCTGGCTCCAGTGAGCCAGATGCGTTTCATGCCAATCTCCCTTTCAGCCAGCCAATGGCGGTCCCCATTAACGGCAGATGCTCGTAGAGCAGGGCGCCTGCATCGAAATAGTCGCGATGCTGATACACCTTCTCGTGCCACATCAGATACGAACAGCCAACAACCTCTATAAGTTGGCCATGGCGTAAACGGGGATGACGGTAATGCAGGGTCCAGCGCAGATAGCCGGCACCTTCTTGCATCTGGTCATAGCCGTGAAACGTGAAGCCAAGTTCGCTGACGTTGGCATATAGCTCTGTGAAATAGTCCTGTAACGCTGTCAGGCCTTGGATCTCATGGAGCGGATCACTGAAGCGCACATCGTGGCTGTACAACGCCTTGAGCGTGTGCAGATTACCGGCGTTCAGCGCTGCGAAATCGTGGGCGAAACATCGCAGAAAGTCAGACACGTTGCGTCTCCATTGCCCGTCGGGCCTCAGGCAAACTCAAGGACCGCAAGGGGACCGCGGCGACAACAGAGGCGGGTCGCGGATCACTCGCTATGCGGGATGAATCAGTTCGCGTGCAAGGGGCGCTGATCCTGGTTTTTCCGGTGTGCGCGCGATCGACCATGGAGCTCCCCCCTTTCTCTTTACTTGTACAATTCGATGTTCCTTGTACAGTTTTTAAAGGATATGGTGTGTGCTGTACAAGTCAATTTTCTTGTACAACTATTTCTGCGAATGTCCGGATCAACATTCCGTGACGGCAATCAGGGATTTTGTTCGGATGCCACGGGTGGCTGCGCTGGGATTTGATGCTCAATAGTCAGCGGGGAGAGGTGACGGATAAGCTAACCTCTTGGGCTTAACGGTATTGAGGTGAGCCTCGATTGTTCTATCGGCAGGACAAACTTTCGCATTTATGCAGCCTAATCAGCTATTGGTTTCGTCTGTAGGATTGTCTCCATCAGATCGCCCTGGCGGCGATCCTCACCTGGAGATCCCACATGAAACTGCTGCATATCGATTCGAGCATTCTTGGTGACAACTCGGCTTCCCGTCAGCTGAGCAGCGAAGTTGTGAAAGCCTGGCAAACCGCCGAGCCAACGGCCGTGGTGACCTACCGCGACCTGGCCGCCGATGCCATCAGCCATTTCTCCTCGACCACCCTGGTGGCCGCCGGTACGACCGCTGAACTGCGCGATGCCGCACAACAGCACGAAGCCGAACTGAGCGCCTCGACCCTGGCCGAATTCCTCGCCGCCGATGCCGTGGTGATTGCAGCACCGATGTACAACTTCACTATCCCGACTCAACTGAAAGCCTGGATCGACCGCATCGCCGTTGCCGGCCAGACTTTCCGCTACACCGAAGCCGGTCCTGAAGGCCTGTGCGGTGGCAAGAAAGTAGTGATCGTTTCGACTTCCGGTGGTCTGCATGCGGGTCAGGCGACCGGCGTTGCCCACGAAGAGTACTTGAAAGTGATGTTCGGTTTCCTCGGCATCACCGATATCGAATTCGTCCGCGCCCACGGCCTGGCATACGGTGACGAAGTGCGTATCAAAGCCATGAGCGACGCCCACACGCAAATCAGCGAGCAACTGTTCGCCGCCGCGTAAGGCTTGCGTAAAGACGTCAAACGACGCGGGCAATCCCCAAAAAACTCTGTATTCTGATCACGCAAGGGTCAGATACAGAGTTTTTTGTTTCTGGCTGTTGCATGATTTCAAGGGTATGGCCCGGGTTATGCAGCCGAGGGTGAACGTCTCCGGTTCGGTACAAGGTGGGGCATCCCATGATGCGTCTTTGTGCAACATTACTGATGTGTCTGTTCAGCAGCCTGAATTCAGTGCACGCCGCCCCGGCGCCGCATCCTCACTGGAGCGTCGGCTACCACGAGATGAGTTTCCTCGATCCCCTCGATCTGCAACCGATGCGCGCCATCGCGTTCTATCCCTCCAGCGAAAAAGAGCACGCCAGCCAGCTTGAGGGGTACACGGTCGAGGCCGGCGAAGACACCAAAGTCGCCATGGGCCGTTTCCCCATGCTGATGCTGTCCCACGGCAACACCGGAACCCCGCTGGCCCTGCATGACCTGGCCACGTCACTGGCACGCAAGGGGTTCGTGGTGGTGGCGGTGATTCATCCGGGGGACAACTCTAAAGACCATAGTCGGCTCGGCACCATGAGCAACCTCTACGGCCGGCCGATCCAGATTTCCGAAGCCATCACCGCAACGCTGGGCGACCGTATGCTGGCGCCGTTCGTCAATGCCGATCAGGTTGGCGTCATCGGTTATTCGGCGGGAGGGGAGACAGCGTTGATACTGTCTGGCGCGACACCGGACCTGGATCGCTTGCGCCGTTACTGTCAGGAACGTCCGGACGACCGCGATGCCTGTAATACCCAGGGCGAGCTGATCGTCGACCGTGATGACTTGCAACCGGTGGCCGATCCGCGCGTCCATGCGTTGTTGCTGATGGCGCCGCTGAGCCTCAAATTCGGCCGTCATACCCTGGCCGACGTGCATGTGCCGGTGCTGCTGTACAGCGGTGACGGCGACAAACTGGTGCCCTTCGACAAAAACGCCGCCGCACTGGCGCGCAAACTGCCGGTCGCGCCAGACTTCAAATTACTGGCCGGGGCAGGGCACTTCGTGTTTATGGCGCCGTGCAACGACGAACAGATCGTGATCATGCCGGCACTGTGCACCGATGCCGATGGCGTCGACCGTGAAGACATTCATCGCAATCTGATTTCCGAAGCCGGGCGCTTCTTCTCCCATACCCTGGGCAAGGCAACCCGGGCGGGGATGCAGACCGCGGATCAATAGATACTCACGAACCTCTGTGGGAGGGAGCCTGCTCGCGAAGGCGGCATTTGAGGTGCAGGAAATCTGGCGGATGCACTGGTCTCTTCGCGAGCGGGCTCGCTCCCACACGGATCGTGATGGGACTAATCCATCGCCCGACGCTTGAGCAGCAATGTCAACGCCAGCGCACTCACCGACAGCAACGCCGCGATAAAGAAAATCCACGAATACCCCAGGTTCAACGCCACGGCGCCCATCAATGGCCCGGCAATGGCCAGCGCCAGATCGAAAAACACCGCATAGGCACTCAGCCCCGCGCCACGGCTGGAGTTGGGCACTTGCTTGATCGCCTCGACGCCCAGCGCCGGATACACCAGCGACAGGCCGAATCCAGTCAGCCCGGCGCCGATCAAGGCGTAGCCCGTCGACGGCGCCAACCACAGCAGCGCCAGGCCGACGGTTTCGATGGTCATGCAGGCAATGGCCGAGGTAAATCCACCGAAGCGGCTGATGCTGGAGATGAACAACAACCGCGCCAGAATGAAGCACACGCCGAATACCGTCAGGCAGTAAGCCGCGCCGGTCCAGCCGCGGTTGACGTAATACAGGGTGATGAAGGTGGTCAGGGTGCCGTAGCCGATGGAGGCCAGGCTCAGGCTCGCACCGAAGGGGGCAATGCGTCCGAACACGGCCCAGAAGGGCAGGCGTTCACCCCGTACCACCGGCACCGAAGGTTTGTTGCGGATCAACAGCAGCCCCAGCGCGGCCAGCACCGACAGGGCGATCCCCAGGCTGGTGAACCCCAGTTGATCGACCATCACCACACCCAGCGGCGCGCCGATGGCAATTGCGCCATAAGACGCGATGCCGTTCCATGAAATCGAGCGCGCCGTGTGTTCGGCTCCCACCTGGCCCATGCACCAACTGATGGTGCCGACCCCGATCAAGCCTTGGGCGATGCCGAGCAACAGGCGGCCGGCGATCAGGATCAGCAGGCTGAGCAACGGCAAGCTTTGCAACATCGTCGACAGCAGCGTCAGCACGCCGCTCAACACAATGCCCGCCAAACCGTAAACGATCGCGCGCTTGGTGCCGATGCTGTCGGACATGCGCCCGGCCATGGGCCGGCTGAGCAGGGTGGCGAGGTACTGCGAGCCGATGGTCAATCCCGCGATGACCGCGCTGAACCCGAGCTGCTCGTGAACATACCCCGGCAACACCGCAATCGGCAGGCCGATGCAAAGGAAGGCAATAAAGGTATAGAAAACGATAGAGACGATCTGCAGGGTGATCGCCATGGAGCTTTGCGGTGGCTGTTGCTGCGCAGACATGAGGGCTCGTTCGCGGGCGGCGGTGGGAGAACTGCATGATGGCTTGGCGGCGGGATAAAAGGAAGCAGGCTAACTACTTGTCTCTAAATCATCGTTATTCATAAGGACCTCATCGCGAGCAGGCTCGCTCCCACAGGTTGCGCATTAACATTGTAGGAGCGAGCTCGCTCGCGATGGTCGTCAACGATAACGCGTGTCTACTGGTTAAACGCGGTGATCTTGACTCCATCGCGAGCAAGCTCGCTCCTACAGCTGCCCTTAGAACACCACACCCTGGCTACGCAGGTAGTCATCGTAGGTGCCGCTGAAGTCGGTCACGCCATTGGGGCTCAGCTCGATGATGCGCGTGGCCAGGGACGATACGAACTCGCGGTCGTGGCTGACGAAGATCAGCGTACCCGGGTAGTTCTCCAGCGCCAGGTTCAGCGCCTCGATGGATTCCATGTCCAGGTGGTTGGTCGGTTCGTCCATCACCAGTACGTTCGGCTTTTGCAGGATCAGCTTGCCGAACAGCATGCGACCTTGCTCACCACCGGAGATCACCTTGACCGACTTGAGGATCTCGTCGTTGGAGAACAGCATGCGACCCAGGGTGCCGCGAATGATCTGCTCGCCCTGAGTCCACTGGCCCATCCAGTCGAACAGGCTGACATCGTCTTCGAAGTCGTGGGCGTGGTCCTGGGCGTAGTAGCCCAGCTCGGCGCTTTCGGTCCATTTCACGGAACCGGCGTCCGGGGTCAGTTCGCCCATCAGCGTGCGCAGCAGGGTGGTCTTGCCGATACCGTTCGGGCCGATGATCGCTACGCGCTCGCCGGCTTCGACGGTGAAGCTGAAGTTCTTGAACAGGGTCTTGCCGTCGAAGCCCTTGGACATCTGCTCGATGGTCACGGCCTGACGGTGCAGCTTTTTGGTCTGTTCGAAGCGGATGAATGGGCTTACGCGGCTCGATGGCTTGACTTCGGCCAGCTGGATCTTGTCGATCTGCTTGGCGCGGGAAGTGGCCTGCTTGGCTTTCGAGGCGTTGGCCGAGAAGCGGCTGACGAAGGTCTGCAGTTCGGCGATCTGCGCTTTTTTCTTGGCGTTGTCCGACAGCAGTTGCTCGCGGGACTGGGTCGCCGCGGTCATGTACTCGTCGTAGTTGCCCGGGAACAGGCGCAGTTCACCGTAGTCCAGGTCGGCCATGTGGGTGCAGACGCTGTTGAGGAAGTGACGGTCGTGGGAAATGATGATCATGGTGCTGTTACGCGCCGTGAGAATCGTTTCCAGCCAGCGGATGGTGTTGATGTCCAGGTGGTTGGTCGGTTCATCGAGCAACAACACTTCCGGATCGGAGAACAGCGCCTGCGCCAGCAGCACCCGCAGTTTCCAGCCTGGTGCGACTTCGGTCATCGGGCCGAAATGCTGTTCCAGGGGAATGCCCAGGCCCAGCAACAGTTCGCCGGCGCGGGATTCGGCGGTGTAGCCGTCCATTTCGGCGAACTCGGTTTCCAGCTCGGCCACGGCCATGCCGTCTTCTTCGCTCATTTCCGGCAGCGAGTAGATGCGGTCGCGTTCAGCCTTGACCTTCCACAGCTCTTCGTGGCCCATGATCACGGTGTCTATCACGGTGAATTCTTCGTAGGCGAACTGGTCCTGGCGCAATTTACCCAGGCGCACGTTCGGCTCGAGCATGACCTGGCCACCGGATGGCTCGAGGTCACCGCCCAGAATTTTCATGAATGTCGACTTGCCGCAACCGTTGGCGCCGATCAAGCCATAACGGTTGCCACCGTTGAACTTGACCGAGACGTTTTCAAAAAGCGGCTTGGCGCCGAACTGCATCGTGATGTTAGCTGTAGAAATCAAAGGTTTTTCCTGCGAAGCATTCAGAGTAGCAAGGGGTGCGGCCGAGTCGAAGTGCGCTGAGGCCGGGGTCATACCCGTCATCAACCAAGGGGGGGCGCGTAAAGTTTGGCGGCGATTGTACTGGTCTGGCTCTTTAAACGATAGGGCAATAAGACCGCACCGCTGCTTTGACCATTCCCGGTGGACAGATTTTCACACTTGAACGCTAACAATTGGTTACAGGCGATGGCTAAAATGCCATCTTTCTATCGGATGCCGATGTCCGACGTCGCTCAAGGACGGGCGCAGAGACCGCTGTTTCGTTTTCAGACGCTGCACAAGACCCGCAGGTTGCTGGCTGGCAGGGGACGCAGTTTGTTCACTTCTGACGTGTGACGATTTCCGTGAAACTCATCATTGCCGCAATTTACGTTGTATCCGTTGCTTACGTTCACCTGCGCGGTCGCGTGCGTCACAAACTCGGCCGCCAATTGAGCGATCACTCGACGTTTCTCGCACCGATCAATTGCTTCCTTTATCTGTTCTCGAAGATCCCCAACAAGCCTTACCTCAATCCGGCGGATTTCCCCGACCTGAGTCCATTGCAGACCCACTGGGAAGAAATTCGCGCCGAAGGCCAGACCCTGCTGCGGGCCGGTGAGATCAAGCGTTCGAACCAGTACGACGATGTCGGCTTCAACTCGTTTTTCAAGACCGGCTGGAAACGCTTCTATCTCAAGTGGTACGGCGACAGCCACCCGTCGGCGATGAAACTCTGCCCGCGCACCACCGAGCTGGTGCAGAGCATCGGCTCGATCAAGGCCGCCATGTTCGCCGAGTTGCCACCGGGGTCCAAACTGGTGCGTCACCGCGACCCGTATGCCGGCTCCTACCGTTACCACCTGGGCCTGGAAACGCCCAACGACGCCGGTTGCTACATCAATGTCGATGGCCAGAACTACCACTGGCGCGACGGTGAAGCGGTGATGTTCGACGAGACCTACATTCATTACGCCGAAAACACCACTGAGCAGAACCGCATCATCCTGTTCTGCGATATCGAGCGTCCGATGAAGTACCGCTGGGTGGCAGCGTTCAATGGCTGGTTCAGCCGCACCGTCATGTCGGCCGCCGGCGCACCGAACGAGGCGGGCGACAAGACAGGCGGCATCAATCGCCTGTTCGGGAAGATCTACAAGATTCGCCTGCATGGCAAGGAATTGAAGAAGCGCAATCGCAAACTCTATTACCTGCAAAAGTGGGGGATTTTTGGTGGTTTGCTGGCGATCTTCGTCCTGATCTGAAAAAGCCTTCGCGAGCAGGCCGGGACATTCAACACATCACTTGCTGACTTTCTTTCTTGCCGCAGGTTTGCTTGCAGCTTTGGGCTTGGAGATTAGCTTATCCGCCCCCTTGCCTCCCAGACTTCGCTTGAGCAACTCGGTCAAATCGATAACATCTGCAGTCTTGCGCGCCTCTTCCCCCGTATCCGTTTCAACCACCTCGATCTTGCCTTCATGGGCCTTTTTGTTCACCAACGCCATGATCTTGTCTGCGAATTCATCCCGATAATCGTCAGGCGACCATTCAGCGCTCATGTCTTGCACCAGGCGTTTGGCCATGTCCAGTTCACCCTTGGCCAGTTCGGCCTTGGTCACGTCAGGACCCAAGGCAAGTTCATCCAGGCTGCGCACTTCCGCCGGCCAGCGCAGTTTCACCAGCACCAGGGCCGATTCCAGCGGCATCAAGGCGGCGAGGTACTGACGGGTATGCAGCACCACGCGCGCCAGCGCGACTTTGTTGGTTTTGGTGAGGGTTTCACGCAGAAGTGCGTAGACCTTGCCGCCGCGCTTGTCCGGTGCCAGGTAGTAAGGCGTGTCGATGTTCTGTAACGGATTCTGTTTGCTGTCGACAAAGGAAAAGATATCGATGGTCTGGGTCGACATCGGATGCGCGGAGCGGATTTCCTCTTCGCTGAGTACCACGTAGCGGCCTTTTTCGTAAGCGACACCTTTGACGATGTTTTCCTTGGTGACTTCCTTGCCGGTGACTTTATTCACGCGCTTGTAGCCCACCGGCTCCATGCTGCGACTGTCGAGCCAGTCGAAATCCACCCCTTGCTATGAGGTTGCCGAGACCAGCGCTACAGGAATATGCACCAGCCCGAAACTGATTGCGCCTTTCCAGATTGCCCGTGCCATGGTCGTCTACTCGCAAGTGATGTTCAGGTGACCCGCGGCCTTGTGCAAAAGTTTCAGTGACTTGCAGTCCGTTCCAGCGCTGGATCAACTTCGTGTTACATCTCGCCATGGAGGTTTTGGTTAACAAATCCGAACCCTGGGCGTAGCGTGCTATCGAAGACACTATTCACGCATTCGTCGAGAGGCTTTCCATGAACCGATGCGTACCCGGCCTCATCCTTCTGGCCTTGAGCGGCGTTCTCGGCCATCAGGTCCTGGCGCAGGGCCTTTCACCGCGAGAACCGTTGCAGGTCGCCCAAAACCTGCCAAACAGCGGCAACAACAACCCCTACAACAGCCCGATCCGCCGCGCCAACCCCAACAGCATGCAGGGCACCCAACCCAGCGCGCCGGCCATTCGCGGGCCCAATACCGTGCCGGTGCCGCGACCGCCGACCCTCGACAACGGCGGCATTGGCAATCGCTATCCGCAAACTCAATCGCCCCCTGCCAGTGCGCCGAAATTCATACCCAATCCACCTCATCGAGACGCTGGCACCAGCAATCGCTGAACCATTTACATGACAAAAGGAACCGTCCATGTTGTGCAAATCTCTCCCGGCCATTGCATGCGCCGGCGCTTTACTGGCCGCCACGCTGCCTGCCTTGGCGGCACCTTCCCAGGACCTGAAAAGCGAGCAGGGCACCCTGGAGGTCACGCCGATCGTCCAGGGGCTGGAGCATCCCTGGGCGCTGGCATTCCTTCCTGACCGCAAGGGCATGCTGGTGACCGAGCGACCCGGCAATCTGCGGGTAGTGAGCGCTGACGGCAAACTCTCGGCGCCCATCAACGGGGTGCCCAAGGTCTGGGCCAAAGGGCAGGGCGGTTTGCTGGATGTGGCGTTGTCACCGGATTTCAAGCAGGACCGCACGATCTATCTGTCGTACGCCGAAGGTGGCGGTCAGGGTGGCAAGGCCGGCACGGCGGTCGGTCGCGGGCAGTTGTCCGAAGATCTGGCAAACCTGAAGAATTTCACAGTGATTTTCCGTCAGGAACCCAAGCTTTCCGTCGGCAACCATTTCGGTTCGCGACTGGTGTTCGACCGCGATGGCTATCTGTTCATTACCTTGGGCGAAAACAATGATCGCCCGACTGCCCAGGATCTCGACAAACTGCAAGGCAAGGTCGTGCGGATCTATCCGGACGGCAAGGTGCCTAACGACAACCCCTTTGTCGGCCAGGCGGGTGTGCGCCCGGAGATCTGGGCCTACGGCGTTCGCAATCCGCAAGGCGCGGCGCTCAATCCCTGGACCGGCACCCTTTGGGAAAACGAGCACGGTCCCCGGGGCGGCGACGAAGTCAACATCATTGAGCGTGGCAAGAATTACGGTTGGCCGCTGGCCACCCACGGCATCAACTATTCCGGCCTGCCGATACCGGAAGCCAATGGTAAATCCGCGGAGGGCACCCTAAGGCCGCACCATGTCTGGGAAAAATCCCCGGGCCTGAGTGGCATGGCGTTCTACGACGGTGATCGCTTCAAGGCCTGGCAACACAACGCATTTATCGGCGCACTGGTGACCCAGGAACTGATCCGCCTGCAATTCGACGGCGACAAGGTCGTTCACGAAGAGCGCTTGCTGGGGGAACTCAACAAGCGCATTCGCGATGTACGGCAGGGGCCGGATGGGTATTTGTATGTGCTGACCGATGAAGAGAATGGAGAACTGTACAAGATCGGTTTGAAGTAGCTTTGCTCTTGTGGCGAGGGGCGGCAGTAAAGAATCACCGCCGCCCTAAGTTTGTCCCGGTTTAAGGCACTTGAATGTTGCGCGAGTCGCGGTGCTGGAGGATGCGTTTTTCCAGGCGCAGTGCATCGACATGGTCCTGGTAATAGTCGTGAATCAGGGCAAAGCGCCGGTAACCGTTACGCTCATACAGCGCAATCGCCCCCGGATTGTCGATCCGCACTTCCAGCCGCAAGTAGGCGCAATCGTGCTTCAGGGCGCAGGCCTCGACGCGATCGAGTAACTGCTTGCCCAGTCCATTGCCCCGGGCCTGGGCTGTGATGGCTATCGAATACAGACGCGCCAGGGACGTACCTCGGTGGAAAAGCACCACTGCATAACCCAACAAATGCTCGCCGCGTTGGGCCACCAGCAGTTGTCCGTGGGCGCGGCTGATCATCCATTGAAAGCTACGACTGTTGAGTCGATCGGTGGTGAAGCATTGTTCCTCGAGTTTTAGCAGCGCAGGTAAATCGTCCATTACCGCCAAACGAAAAAACGTATTCATATGACCGCCGTAAAAGTTGCGTAACGGAACGAGACTTTCAAAAAATCTCGTGCTTAATAGGAAAGGTCTTGTTCTCCAACGGATCAATCACTATGTCAGCGGTACAGGGTCATTGGCGCGAAGTATCCGAGCAAACTTTGCCGGCAGCAACTTATTTAAAAGACACCAGCAGAACTTCCAGCCAGTTGATTATCATCGTCGAGCGCAAGGAAGACTGGGCCTCTTATTTTCCCAGCGAAGACATCGTCACGGCTCAGGAATACCTGGAACAAACCCGCGACAATGAGCAAGGCAAGCGCGTTCAGGTCATCAACTTGTGCCGTAGCTACAAGTACCTGGGGCACGGTTATTACTGCTCGCTGCTGGCCGAAGCCCGCGGGCACAGGGTCATTCCGTCGGTGCGGACCATCAGCGAACTGACCCGGAAGTCCCTGTATGGATTGGCGCTGGACGACCTGGATAAAGCCCTGGAAAAAGCCCTCAGCCATCATGCTTACAGCGACACCGAGGGTTTTACCCTGACACTTTATTTCGGCAAGACCAATATTGAACCCTTGCAGGATCTGGCCCGACAGTTATTCGAAGTATTTGCCTGTCCTATCTTGTTAGTTGAATTTCGCCGAACGAATGGCTGGCACATCGAAGGCATAAAATCCGGCGCACTGCACAAGTTGCGAGAGGATCAGGAAGATCAATTCGCCCATTCCCTGGACAGTTTCAGTCGCAAGATCTGGCGTCTGCCGCGTTCACGACGGCTGGCCCGTTATGACCTGGCCATCCTGCACGATCCCCAGGAGGCTTTGCCGCCGTCGAATGCCACGGCGCTGGACAATTTCGTCAGGGTCGGCAGGACGCTGGGTATCGACGTCGAATTGATCGAACGCAAGGATTACGCACGGATTGCCGAGTACGACGGCCTGTTGATCCGCGAGACCACCAGCGTCGACAACCACACCTACCGCTTCGCCAAGAAGGCCGAGAGCGAAGGACTGGTGGTGATGGACGACCCGGCGTCGATCCTGCGTTGCACCAACAAGGTGTACCTGACCGACCTGCTCAAGAGCCATCAACTGGGCATGCCCGCCACCGAAATCCTCTACAAGGAGCGACCGGAAGACTTCGAACGGGTTGGCGAACGGCTGGGGTTTCCGCTGGTATTGAAAATCCCCGACGGGTGTTTCTCCCGGGGCGTGATCAAGGTCGAAAGCCAGCAAGCACTGCTCGAAGCCACCGCCGAGCTGTTTGAACACTCGGTACTATTGCTGGCACAGGAGTTCTTCTACACCGAATACGACTGGCGCATCGGTGTTCTCAACCGCAAACCGATCTTTGCCTGCCAATACTTCATGTCCAAGGGCCACTGGCAAATCTACAACCACAAGGCCAAGGGCCAGGACATCAACGGTGAATGCCGCACCCTGGCGGTTCACGAAGCGCCGCGGGCAGTGGTGGAACTGGCGGTCAAAACCGCCAACCTGATCGGCGATGGCCTCTACGGGGTCGACCTCAAGCAGTCCGGCGACAAAGTGGTAGTGATCGAAGTCAACGACAACCCGAACATGGACGCCGGCATCGAAGACGCCTACCTGCAGGACGACCTGTATTCGTTGGTGCTGGAAGAGTTCGTTCGCCGCCTGGAGCTTAAACGTCGCGGCCAGGCCTGGTGAGCGGCCGATGATCAAGCGTTTTCAATTGGTGGATGGCGCGTTGCACGCCGTTGATCACCTGGATGCCGACGTCATGCTGTTCAGCAACCCCGATGCTGCCGAGCGGTTCCTGCTGCACAGCCACTTCAAGCTCGATGAGCATGCCCTGGCTTCGGCGCTTGACCCCGATGAGGTTTCACGGATCGAGTTCCATCCCGACAATCTGTTCCTGATCTGGAAGCGCCCGGAAAACTACTCGGGTGCCGGTAGTCTGTCTTTCGAAGTATCGTCCTGCGGCCTGTTGTTTTGTGCTGATCGCTTGCTGGTAATCGCCACTGACGACGCGCCGCTCAACGGGCTCGGCAGGGGAAAGGCACTGAACACACCGCAGGATGTGTTGCTCGACCTGTTGTTCAACAACATCCATCACTATTTGGGTCACCTGAAAGTCATCAAGCTGGTTGCCCGGGAGTTGCAGCAGAAATTCAATGCATCAATGCAGAACCAGCACCTGATCCAGATGTTCAACCTCAGCGAAAGCCTGATCTACTACATCAACGCCATCCACAGCAATGGCGCGGTCCTGACCCGACTGCGCAACCATGCGCAAAAGGAACATTTCGACGCCCATGCCATTGGCCTGATCGACGATCTGATCATCGAAAACAACCAGTGCTACAAACAGGCTGAAATCTACTCGACGGTGTTCTCCGGCCTGATCGACGCGCGCGGCAACCTGATGAACAACAGCATGAACAACCTGCTACGCAAGTTGACGTTGATCAACGTGGTATTCCTGCCGTTGAACCTGATCGCGAGCATTGGCGGCATGTCCGAGTTCAGCATGATGACGGAGGGTACGCCGTGGTGGGTTTCCTATCCGTTGTTTTTGAGCGCAATGATGCTGGGGGCGGGGGTGATGGTGCTAGGGCTGAAGCGCTTGGCTAAATGAATGTGGCGTCTGTCAGGCTCGCGAAGGCAATGCCAACAGCACTGAAAACTCGGGATCAGATCTGTTGCGAAACACTCCCCGGTTTTTTGATGTCCTTGAGATTACGCACCACCAGATACAACAACGGCCCAACTGACACAAATACAGCAGTAACCATCAGATACGGCACCACCGACCACCCCGATTTCCCGCGCTTGCGCGCATCCTTGTACATCCAGATACCGGCCAGCGTCGCCAGTAAATAAAGATCAATCACCACCTGCGCTGTATCCGGGCGTGACATCAGGCTGAGGCCAAAATCGATCAGCGACTGTTCGGCCTGGAGCATCACCGAAACGGTGTAGCTGGCAAAGGCAATCAGGGCAACGAGAGGCAGGGCGACAGACTTCATGGTTTCCCTCCTTGGGACGATGAGCAGGATTGCCAGCCTACAGCGGCCGATGGACATTAGCCATTGACTTGCCATCAGCACCCGGCTAGTTTTCGGGCATGACTTCCACAGTATTGCGCTGCCAGCCAAGCATTATTACCGCCATTCCTCATTTGGCGGGCTAGCTCACGACTGCAGCACCCAACCCGCCCTAGAGGCGGGTTTTCATTTTCTGTCTCGGGGTTCTGATCAATATCAGGAGACGAACATGAGCGCCACCGCCCAACAGACCCTGCTAGAGCATTACGTCAAAAAGATCCTCGCCGCGCCGGTCTACGAACTGGCCGTGTGTACGCCGCTGCAACCGGCCCCCGCGTTGTCCCAGGCGCTGGGCAATAAGATTCTGCTCAAGCGCGAAGATCTGCAGCCGACCTTTTCCTTCAAGATCCGTGGTGCCTACAACAAACTGGTGAACCTGAGCGCCGCGCAAAAAGTTCGCGGCGTGATCACTGCTTCGGCCGGCAATCATGCCCAAGGCGTGGCACTGGCAGCTCGGGAATTAGGCATCGAGGCCACGATAGTCATGCCTGCCACCACGCCGGAGTTGAAGGTGCTGGGCGTGCGCAGTCGCGGCGCCGAGGCATTGCTGCAGGGTGAGAGCTTTCCGTTTGCCTTGACCCATGCGCTGGAGCTGGCACAGCAAACCGGCAAGACCTTTGTTTCGCCCTTCGACGATCCGGATGTGATCGCCGGACAGGGCACTGTCGCCATGGAGATCCTGCGCCAACATCAGGGGGCGCTGGACGCGATCTTTGTCCCGGTGGGAGGTGGCGGCTTGATCGCCGGCATCGCGGCGTACGTCAAATACCTGCGGCCTGAAGTGCGCATCATCGGCGTAGAGTCAGAACATTCCGCTTGCTTGCGCGCAGCGCTACAGGTCGATGAGCGTGTGGTCCTGCCAGCCGTGGGCACCTTTGCGGATGGAGTGGCGGTCGCGCAAATCGGCGTCCATGGTTTCGAATTGTGCCGGTTTTGCGTCGATGAAGTGCTGACAGTCAGCAATGATGAACTTTGCTCCGCGATCAAGAATATCTACGACGATACCCGTTCGATCACTGAGCCTTCCGGCGCCCTGGCCGTGGCTGGGATCAAGAAGTACGTAGCGCGCACCGGCGTCCGGGGTCAGAGCCTTGTGGCCATAGATTCTGGCGCCAACATCAATTTCGACAGTTTGCGGTATGTGGCAGAACGCGCCGGGTTAAGTGACGCTCCGGCGTGAAGGTGGTGGTCAGCAGCGGACACATGAAGGTCCGCTCTGGCACGATAACCCGGCTACTCCATGACAGCTTTGTCGACCTGACCCGACGCTGACCAGATCCGGTAGCGCACTTCGATGCCTTGGGGCACGTACAGCACAATCGGCAATTTGCTGTTGTAGCGCAACATGAAACCGTCACCGATTACCGGCACGAAATCCTGTTTGTTCTGGCCGTCCGGGCATGCCATCCGGGTACTCATTGGACCCATGACTTTTTCCAGGCGGTAATACGAATACCCCCAGCCCTCGAGCGTTTTTTCTTCAAGCGTGCCGCCCAGACGTTGCAGGTTGCAGTCAACGGTGAGGGTTTTGCCGGCGAGGATTTCGACTTTGAAGTCATTTTCCCGGGTTTGTGGCGTGAGCTGTATGACCTGGCGGGTATATCCGCTTTCAGGTTCGGGGTAAGGCGCGACCTTTTCGGGATCTGCCGCGTGTACGACGCTCGACAGTACGGCCGCGATCAGCCCTACGGTCGTGTTAAAGGTTGTGGGACCCATGTTGCCTCCTTGCATATGTACTCATGTGGAGGTCGAATTTTTACCGCCGTCGACGACTATTGCAAATAGGCAAGTGTGTGCAAATTGCACGATGGTCGCAGGCGTTTTTTTTGCAAATTGCATGGCAGGTGTTAATGCGCGGTTACACAAAACCTTGATTTACCGATGAACAACCGGGCGCATTCCAAGGCATGTTTTATGCTGTATCTGTTCTTGAGCTGACCGGGATATCAAATGAGTCAGCGTCGATGGTTGATTGGCAGTCTCACAAAGGAGAGGGTCGCCATGTTTCTTTCTGCCTTGGAACTACGCAATATCATTGAAAGCAGTTTCCTGCCGAGACGCTGCCAATGCACGCTGTCGCCGGATTTGTCGATGACCGTAAAAGTGTACGCCGATGGGGAAACCGACCAGCTGGATCTTTTGAAGACGGGTATCGATGCCCGGCGACTCAATGGCTGTCGGGAAATCAACGAACTGATTGCAGAGTTGCGCACCGATCTTCAGCATCACTACATCGAACCCGGGCATACTCAGCCGATGCGTAAAGTGCTTTAACCCGCGGCTTCGAACTCCACCGACACGCGCCGGGTCTGAAAAAAAGCCAGGCCCAGCGCCAGTTCCACTCCGACCGCAAGCAAGATACCCGGTCCGACATGGCCATTGAGCCATTCACCGAAGCCCAGTATCGCCAACCCCCAGCACCCGACCATCAAGCCATTGCTCAGTGCATTGCGAGTTGCAGATGGCGCTTCGTTGCGCACCAGATAAAACATCACCCCCAACGCCAGAAACAGTACCGCCATGCGTCGTGCAATCAGACCTGCCGCCAGTGAATAGTCGATATCCCAGGTGGCCAGCATCCAGTCGGGTATTACACCCCAGATCGAGGCCAGCAACAGACACAAGGCTGCGGTAAAAATCGACAACGTGCGAAACGAGAACTGCATGGCTGATCCTTGCGGCAGTGAGGGATCCAGAGCATAGCGTCAGATCCCTCACGCGAATACCGCAAGGCGTTATTTCAGACTTTTCCGTCAGTTCTGATAACTGCAGGCGTCAGAAAGTTTCCGGTAGGCGAGCTCCGCAGGTTTGCCCGACTGTTCATCGATGTAGGTCATCCTCGCAGTGACTACTTCGCAGTCGAGTGTATCGGGTTCGGTCAGTGCAATGACCTTGCCTACATGCAGAGGCATGCCGTAGTGGTAAGAGGGTACGGCTTGTGAGGAGGATGTGTCGTTGGCCTGGGCCAGACCGGTAAGCGAGACACACACAAAGGCAGCGGAAACGAGCAGGGCGCGCGAGTTCATGAGGCAATCTCCAGTGCAGTCGCAAGGTTGCTCGACGTGTCGTCGAACCTGCCGCACTGGGCGTCAGAGGACTCTGAGGGCGTGCGGTCCAGTAAGTGTTGGACCGCACGATTAAGCATTGGTTAACCCACCTGAACGCCACCTGTCGCTTTGCCACTACCGTTTGGCAGACAAAAACCTGTTGTTGTTCAGACTAAAGTCGTCTGCAGCAATAAAAAGTCTTCTGCCATCCTTTGTTCAGAGCTGGTTGGCAGCGCATGAACGGTGACAACTCGATGCCGTACCTGGATGGCACCAATCCGTATCTGGTCAACTACGTGCAGGTCAACGACTTAGCCGCCGCGCAAGAGCGCTCATGGCAGCTGCGTTACGACTATGATTTCAAGGCTATCGGCCTCAACGGCCTGACGTTCCTGACCCGCTACGTGAATGGCACCCACATCAAGGTGCCGGGCCTCGGGTGTTCGGTCAACATACAAGGAACGAGGCTTGCGCGCGAAGAGGCCCACGAAATCAACGAAGATCTAACTGATGCCGATACGGCAAATCCGGCCCGGTTTTGCTACAGGTCAGCGCCGCAGCCTGTACAGCAAAGCTCACCATCTCTTCGATCTGCTCACGACTGAGCCGCTGCAAACCCTCGACCGAATCCATCTGCTGCTCGGTCAACCAGGCAATCAACGCCGCCTGAAAGGTATCGCCAGCCCCCACGGTATCGGCGATCTGCACCGAACAGGCCGGCACCGACCACGAGCCAAACGCACGACTGAACACCGTCGCACCTTCACCGCCACGGGTCAGGAACACCAACTGGCAGCGATGCTGCAGCCAGCCGTCGATGACCCGCGCTGGATCCTGCTCGGGATACAGCAGGCTCAAGTCCTCATCACTGACCTTGATCAGGTCGGCATGCTCGACCAGGGTGGCAATCCGCGAACGCCACAGTTCGATGTTCGGTTGCGGATTGAGCCGCACGTTCGGATCGAGGCTGATCAGGCGCTTACCGCTTTCCCGTTGCACCAGCGCCAGCAAGGTATCGGCGATCGGTTGCACCACCAGCGAGAACGAACCGATATGCAGTCCGCGCACCTCAGGCCCGAGCGTCGGCAGATGTTCGGGTCTCAGCTGCCTGTCGGCGCAGCCTTCGCCCCGGAAGCTGTAGTGCGGCGAGCCATTGGCGCCGACCGCGACCATTGCCAGGGTCGTGGGCGCGGCGAAATCCAGCAGATAGTCCGTGCGCACGCCTTCATCCTGCAGCACTTGCAGCAAACGCCGACCCAGGTAGTCGGTGGACAACCCGGCCAACAGGGCCGCGTCCACGCCCAAACGACGCAAACCCACGGCGACGTTGAACGGCGAACCGCCGGCAATGGCCTTGAAATTCACTTTTGAAGCCAGACCGCTGGCATCGTTTTCACTGAAGAAATCGAACAGCGCTTCGCCACACACCAGATACATAGTTGTTCACTCTTTAAAGGGTTGCGACATGCTGTTGATAGCGTTCATAGGCCTTTTGCGAGGCCGTCACGTTTTCGGCAATCGGCAGGGTTTCGCTGGCCTGGTCGAGTTTCACGCAACGCGCGCACAGATCGGCCAGACTGTCCTCTTGCCCGTTTGCCCAGGACTTGCACCACGCCGCCTGAATCGCCGCGCCAAGGGCGGCGGCTTCACTTTGCTCGGTGCAGATCACGGGGGTGTTCATGGTATCGGCGACGATCTGCCGCCATACCTGACTTTTCGAGCCACCGCCGATCAGGCAGATGCTGCGGCTTTGTAAGCCATTGTGGCGCATCAGGTCCAGCCCGTAACGCAATCCGAAAGTGGTGCCTTCGACCACGGCACGGCACAGGTTGGCCCGGGTCAGATTGGTCAGGGTCAAGCCCAGCACGCTACCGGTGGCGTGGGGCAGGGCGGGAACCCGTTCACCGTTGAGGAACGGCAGCATGCACACCCCTTCGGCACCGATGGGGGCCATGGCCACCAGGTCGTTGAAGGGTTCGATGTCCAGTTCCAACAGTTCACGAATGACGCCGGTGGCATTGGTCAGGTTCATGGTGCAGATCAGCGGCAGCCAGCCGCCACTGGAAGAACAGAAGGTCGCGACCGACGCATCCGCGCTGATTTTCGGTTGGTCGGCATAGGCGTAAACCGTGCCGGACGAACCGAGGCTCATGGTGATCGCGCCGGGCTGGATGTTGCCGGTGCCGATGGCGCCCATCATATTGTCGCCGCCGCCGCTGGACACCAGCGCTTGCGGGTTGATGCCCAGGTGTTCGGCGATGGCCGGCAGCACGGTGCCGACGGCCGCGTGGGCGTCGATCAGTTCCGGCAGCGCGGCTTGCAGGCGCCCGGTGGGGTCGATGTCGCGCAGCAACTGCAAATCCCACTGACGGCTGCGCACGTTGAAGTAGCCGGTGCCGGAGGCATCACCGTACTCGCTGCAACCGCGGCCGGTGAGCCAGAAATTGAGGTAGTCGTGGGGCAGCAGAATGCGAGCAATCCGGGAAAAAATTTCGGGATGTTGCTCTTTGGTCCACAGCAGCTTGGACAGGGTGTACCCCGGTGCGATGACCACGCCAAGGCGCTCCAGCGAGCCTTTTTCGCCGCCCAGATGAGCCAGCAATCGATCGTTTTCCGCGATGGTTTCGGTGTCGCACCAGAGCTTGGCCGGGCGCAGGACCTGGCCCTGATCGTCAAGCAGCACCAGGCCATGTTGCTGGCCGGAAACGCCGATGCCGAGGATGTCCATGCCGTCGACATCGGCCGCCAACAGCGCGCGGCGGGTGGCGACGGTGAACGCTTCCAGCCATTGCGCGGTGTCTTGCTCGCGACGGCCGTTGGCGCCGCTGATCAGCGTGTGCGCCGCCGAGCCCTGGCCCAGGACCTGGCCGCTGAGGGCATCGAGGACAAGGGCTTTGGTGCCTTGAGTACCGCAGTCGATGCCCAGGAATAGTTGTCGGGTTGCCATGGAAAAGTCCTTGGTGTGTCAGGTCGATCTCGGTGATCTGTCAGTCCGCCATCGCGGGCAAGCCCGCTCCCACAGGGATCAATGTCGTTCGCAAAACTGTGTTCCACCATGGAAACTGTGGGAGCGGGCTTGCCCGCGATGACTGCGGCTGCTTCACCGCAGGGCTCAGGCCAAAATCCGCTCCAGGGTCCGCGTCACCCCCACTTCCCGCAAACTGTTGCAACACCACTCAAACGCCGCGACAAACTCCGCCGAACGCGGTATCGCCGAACCAAAAATCTCCTCAACCCCCAACAACCGCTGGGTGATCAATGCATCGTCGGCCACCAATGCCTGACAGAACGCCGCCCGCGGATCAGGAATCGCGTAGGTGTCACCCATCTCATCCACACCCTTCAAATACAACGCCCAGGCCGCCACCACCAGCGCCGCACGCTTGGTTTCCCGGCCATCGGCGATCAACCGGTTGATCGTGGGAACGGTGAACTTGGGAAACTTCGACGAACCATCCGAACACACGCGCTCCAGTTGATCGGCAATGGCCTGATTGGAAAAGCGCGCCACCAGAGTGTTCTTGTACTCGGTCAGGTCGATCCCAGGCACCGGCGACAGTTGCGGTGTGACGTCGAGGTCCATGTAGGCGCGCATGTAACGCACGAACAATGGGTCGTTCATGGTCTCGTGAACAAAACGATAGCCCTTCAAAAAGCCCAGATACGTCAGCGCCAGATGACTGCCGTTGAGCAGCTTGATCTTCATCTCTTCGTAAGGCGTGACGTCGTCGGTGAACTGCACGCCGACCTTTTCCCAGGCCGGGCGGCCGTTGACGAATTTGTCCTCCAGCACCCATTGCACAAACGGCTCGCAGACCACCGGCCAGGCATCGTCCACGCCGTGTTTGTCCGCCAGTTGCAGGCGATGTTCGGTGCTGGTCATCGGTGTGATGCGGTCGACCATGGCATTGGGGAAGCTCACGTTGCGCTCGATCCAGTCCCGCAGATCGGCATCCCGCAGCGCGGCGAAGGTCAGCAATGCCTTGCGGGTCACCACGCCGTTGTGCGGCAGGTTATCGCAGGACATCAAGGTGAACGCCGGCGTACCCGCCGCTCGACGTTTGGCCAGTGCGGCGCAAAGGAAACCGAACACGGTTTTCGGTGCATCCGGGTGCGCCAGGTCGTGCTGGATCTGCGGCAGATGGGCCATGAACTCGCCGCTGCTGTCGTCAATGCAGTAGCCGCCTTCGGTGATGGTCAGCGAAACAATGCGGATCTGCGGATCGGCGAGTTTGTCGATCAGCGCCCGGGCACTGTCTTCGGCCAGCAGCATGTCACGGATCGCCCCGATCACCCGGACTTCGGTGTCGTCGGTATCACCCAGTTCGAACAGGGTGAACAGGCAGTCCTGCTCCTTGAGATCGTCCCGGGCGCGACGATCCTCGGCACGCAGGCCGACGCCGCAGATGGCCCAGTCCAGGCCTTCGCCCAGGTTCATCAACGCGTCGGTGTAATACGCCTGATGGGCACGGTGGAAACCGCCGACGCCGATATGCGCGATGCCTTGGCGAGTGTCGCTCAGGGAATAGGCGGGCAGCACTACCTCGGGGGCGAGACGGTTGAGGTTTTGTTTGTTCAGTTTCATTACAAGCACTCGATAAGTCAGGCAGCAGCGCGCAACGGGCGGGTCAGCGCCACGCCGTTGGCATCGAATAAATGACAGTGGCCGGCATCCAGATGCAGGCTCAGGGTTTCGCCGTAGCGGCTGGCCAGGTCACCGCGAACGCGCAGGGTCAGGGCTTCGCCGGAAGCGGTCCGCACGTGGCAGAAGGTGTCGCTGCCCAGGCGTTCGCTGACATCGGCGGTGACTTGCAAGGTGCAGTCGCCCGGCTTGGCCAACTCCAGATGTTCCGGGCGGATGCCCAGGGTGACGGCGCCGCCGACGCTCAGGTTGGCGCCGCTCAGCGGCAGGCTGATACGGGTGCCGGCCTCCAGCTGTACTTCACAGCCCTGGCTGTCGACCCGGGTGACCTGGCCCTTGAGGAAGCCCATCTTCGGCGTGCCGAGAAAGCCTGCGACAAACAGGTTGGCCGGCTGGTGATAAAGGTCCAGGGGCGAGCCGACCTGCTCGATCTTGCCGCCATTGAGCACCACGACCTTGTCGGCCATGGTCATGGCTTCGACCTGGTCGTGGGTCACGTAGATCATGGTGGCTTGCAGCTCTTTGTGCAGGCGCAGCAACTCCAGGCGCATCTGCACCCGCAGGGCGGCGTCGAGGTTGGACAGCGGTTCGTCGAACAGGAAGATTTTCGGGTTGCGCACGATGGCCCGGCCAATCGCAACGCGCTGGCGCTGACCGCCGGACAGTTGCTTGGGCTTGCGCTCCAGCATCGGACCCAGTTCGAGGATGCGTGCGGCTTCGCCCACTTTCTTCTCGACTTCGGCTTTCGGTACGCCGGCAAGATCGAGGGCGAACGACATGTTTTTGCGCACGCTCATGTGCGGGTACAGGGCGTAGGTCTGGAACACCATCGCCAGATCGCGTTTGGCCGGGCTGACTTCAGTGATGTCGCGGCCGTCGAGTTCAATGGTGCCGCCGCTGACTTCCTCAAGGCCGGCGATCAGGCGCAGCAGGGTGGATTTGCCGCAGCCAGACGGGCCGACGAACACCACGAATTCCTTGTCGTTCACTTCCAGGTCGATGCCCTTGATGATGGAAAAGCCTTCGAAGCCTTTTTGCAGATTCTTGATTTTCAGGTTGGCCATGGTGATGGGCCTCCACTTTTCGTTATTTGGTAAAACCTGTAGGAGCGAGCTTGCTCGCGATGGATTCACAGGCGACGCGTTCATTCAGGCGGCCCGCGTTATCGTTCACGTCCATCGCGAGCAAGCTCGCTCCTACAGGGATTGGGTTAGTCATTTCACGGCACCGAACGAAAGGCCGCGCACCAGTTGTTTCTGGCTGATCCAGCCGAAGATCAGGATCGGTGCGCAGGCCAGGGTCGAGACCGCCGACAACTTGGCCCAGAACAACCCTTCGGGGCTCGAATACGAGGCGATCAACGCGGTCAGTGGAGCGGCTTTCGACGAGGTCAGGTTCAGCGACCAGAATGCTTCGTTCCAGCACAGAATCAGCGACAGCAGCACGGTGGACGCCAGGCCGCCCTTGGCGATCGGCAGCAGTACCCGAAGCATTTCCTGCCACAGGGTGGCGCCATCCAGGCGGGCGGCTTCGAGGATGTCCTTGGGAATGTCCTTGAAGTAGGTGTAAATCATCCAGACCACGATCGGCAGGTTGATCAGGGTGTAGATCACGATCAGCGCAATGCGCGTGTCGAGCAGGCCGAAGCTCTTGGCCAGCAGGTAGATCGGCATCAGCACGCCCACCGGCGGCAGCATCTTGGTGGAGAGCATCCACAGCAGCGTGCCTTTGGTGCGCTGGGTTTCGTAGAACGCCATGGAGTAGGCCGCCGGCACTGCAATCAGCAGGCACAGGGCCGTGGCGCTGAAGGAAATCACCACCGAATTCCAGGCGAAGCTGAAGTAGTCGCTGCGCTCGTTGATGTGCAGGTAGTTCTCCAGCGTTGGCGTGAAGATGAACTGCGGTGGCGTGGCGAAGGCGTCGATTTCGGTTTTGAAGCTGGTCAGCACCATCCAGAAGATCGGGAAGAAGATCAGGATGGCGATGGCCCAAGCCAGGGTGCCGAGCAGCAGGCTTTGCAGGCGGCGGGATTGTTGTAGGGTCATGGCGCGGGCCTCAGGCTTTGTCTGTCAGGTTTTTGCCGATCATCCGCACCAGGACGATGGCCGCGATGTTGGCAATCACCACCGCAATCAAGCCGCCGGCAGACGCCGTGCCGACGTCGAACTGCACCAGCGCCTGGTTGTAGATCAGGTAGGCGAGGTTGGTCGAGGCGTAGCCGGGGCCGCCGTTGGTGGTGGTGAAGATTTCGGCGAACACCGAGAGCAGAAAGATGGTTTCGATCATCACCACCACCGCAATCGGTCGCGCCAGATGTGGCAAGGTCAGGTGCCAGAAAATCGCGATCGGCCCGGCACCGTCCAGGCGCGCGGCTTCTTTCTGTTCCTGGTCGAGGGACTGCATGGCAGTCATCAGGATCAGGATCGCGAAGGGCAGCCATTGCCACGAGACAATGATGATGATCGACAGCAGCGGGTAGTGCGCCAGCCAGTCCACCGGTTGCGCGCCGAACAGTTTCCAGACGTAGGCGAGAATTCCCGACACCGGATGGAAAATCAGGTTCTTCCAGATCAGCGCACCGACGGTGGGCATGATGAAGAACGGCGAGATCAGCAAGACCCGCACAATGCCGCGACCGAGAAACTCACTGGCCTCCAGCAGCGCGCTGATCAACACCCCCAGCACCACACTGATCAACAGCACGCTGCCCACCAGTAGCAAGGTGTTGGTGGCACCGGGCATGAACCCTGAATCCGTGAGGAAGTAAGTGAAGTTCTCCAGCCCCACGAATTCGTTTTCGCCGGGGTAGAGCAGGTTGTAGCGGATCATCGAGAAGTAAACGGTCATGCCCAGCGGCACGATCATCCACAACAGCAGCAACGCCACAGAAGGGCTGACCAGAAACCAGCCGGGGTTGGCCAACCGGCTTTTGCGCAGCGGTTGGGAGAGTTCCATGTGAGCTTTGGCAGTTGAAGTATTCATGGCTTTAAAACCGTTTGGGTGCAGAAGAATGGTCAGGACCGACAGGGCTTCCTGACATCGACGCGAACCTTGTGGGAGCGGTGGTTATTTCGGATAACCCGCGCGCTTCATCTCGCGTTCGGTGGTTTGCTGGCCGGCGGCCAGGGCCTGGTCGACCGTGGTCTGGCCGATCAAGGCCGCCGAGAACAGTTTGCCGACCTGGGTGCCGACAGCCTGGAACTCGGGGATGGTCACCAGCTGGATGCCGATGTACGGCACGGGTTTGGCGCTCGGCTTGCCCGGGTCCGCCGCCTTGAGCGATTCCAGGGTGACTTTGGCGAACGGCGCGGCATTCATGTAGGCCTCGCTGTAAGTCGAGGCCCGGGTGCCGGGTGGTACGTTGGCGATGCCGTCTGTCTTGGCGACCAGTTCGCCGTACTCCTTGGACGTGGCCCAGGCGCTGAAGGTTTTCGCGGCGTCCTTGGCCTTGGAACTGGTCGGGATCGCCAGTGCCCAGGAGTACAACCAGGCCGAGCCTTTGTCGGTGGTTTCATGGGGTGCGAAGGTGAAGCCGACGTGGTCGCTGACCTTGCTCTGGGTCTTGTCGGTGACGAACGAGCCGGCGACGCTGGCATCGACCCATATCGCACATTTGCCGCTGTTGAACAGCGCGAGGTTTTCGTTGAAACCGTTGCTCGAAGCACCCGGAGGACCGGATTGTTTCATGGTGTCGACGTAGAAGTTCAGCGCGTTTTTCCACTCGGGGCCGCTGAATTCCGGTTTCCACTGCTCGTCGAACCAGCGTGCGCCGTAAGCATTGGCGACGGTGGTGATCAATGCCATGTTCTCGCCCCAGCCGGCCTTGCCGCGCAGGCAGATGCCGTACTGTTCTTTATCCTTGTGGGTGAGCTTGCTGGCGAATTCGCCGATCTGGGTCCAGGTCGGGCGCTCGGGCATGGTCAGGCCGGCGTCCTTGAACAGGTCGGTGCGGTAATAGGTGATCGAGCTTTCGGCATAGAACGGCAAGGCATACAGCGAACCCTTCACCGACAAGCCTTCACGCACCGACGGGAACACATCGTCGAGGGCATAGCTGGCGGGCAGATCCTTCATTGGCTCCAGCCAACCCTTGGCGCCCCAGAGTGCCGCTTCGTACATGCCGATGGTCAGCACGTCGAACTGCCCGCCCTGAGTGGCGATGTCGGTGGTCAGGCGCTGACGCAAGACGTTTTCTTCGAGTACCACCCAATTGAGCTTGATCTGCGGATGCTCGGCCTCGAAGGTTTTCGAGAGCTTTTGCATGCGGATCATGTCGCTGTTGTTGACGGTGGCGATGGTCAGGGTCTGGGCGCCGAAGCTGACGCTGCTGAGGGTCATGCAGGTGAGGGCTAACAGAGCTTTTATAGAAGGTTGCATCATGCACTCCTTTTCTGCACCCGGCGGGATACAGAAGGACAGTTATTGTTTTTGTGTCTTCCGACGGCAGGAAGAATGTGCGCTGATTACAGCCTTCAATTGAGGGCGAGACAAATCATCCGTCGCACTTGGATTGATACTTTTTTGCACTGGGGTTGGGGGTGGTTAACGTAGAGAAGGGCTTTTCAGCGAGGGGGCGGTATCGGATACGTACAGGTTTCAGCTGTGAAAACAGGCCATAACCTGTGGGAGCGAGCAGGCTCGCTCCCACAGGTGGTGTACTCAGGTGAGGTTCTGCTCGGTCAGCCGCTGCACCACCAGCCGCCGATAGTGCGACGGGGTCATGCCCTTGAGCTGCTGGAAGCGTCGGTTGAAATTGGAAATGTTGTTGAAGCCTGATTCGAAGCACACATCGGTCACCGGTTTGTCACCATCGGCCAGCAACTCGCAGGACTTGCTGATGCGCAGGCGATTGACGAACTCGATGAAGCAGCGTCCGGTGGCCTGTTTGAACACCCGGCTGAAATAGGTGGGCTTCATGCCCAGATGCTCGGCGACTTCCTCCAGCGTCAAGTCCCTGGCGTAGTGAGCGAAAATGTAATCCACCGCCCGGTTGGTGCGGTCTATGTTGTGTTCGTCCGCCAGTTGCGGCGTGGTCGCGCCGGACAGCAACTGGTAATCATCGCAGGCCGCGAGCAATTCCAGCAGTATGAAAAAGTGCCCGAGGCGGGTCATTCCCGTGGTATCGGCAATGCGCTGCATCAGCTCCATTGCTTTGCGAATTGTCTGCTTGCAGCGAAATTCGATGCCGTACTGCGCACGCTCCAGCAACGGCGCGAGGGTCTTGAGTTCGGCAAACACCTGATAGCCGCTGTCGAACAACTCGTCGGTGAAATTGACCAACATGTCTCGTTTGGGCACCACTTCGTCTTCGGCGACCTGGCTGATCCAGTTGTGGGGCAGGTTGGGGCCGGTGAGAAACAGGGTTTCGGGGTAGAAATTACCGATGTAGTCGCCGATGAACACCTTGCCGGAGCTGGCGACGATCAGGTGCAGTTCGTATTCCTTGTGGAAATGCCAGCGCACCAGGGGGCAGGGGAAGCCATGCTGGCGATAGATGATGGACAACCCGTTGTGGTCATCCATCAGCTCATAGGAAGGGTCGGTCACTCTGGCAGTGCGGTTCATATCGGAACGCTTTTGTTGTTATCGCCCGCTGATCATGCCTCGTTCGGGGCAGCCATGCCAATCGACGGATCGCCCCCTGTAGGAGCGAGCTTGCGATGGTCGTCAACGATAACGCGCCCTGCCTGAATGATCGTGGTATCCAGACGTTTTTCGCGAGCAGAGCTCGCTCCTACAAGCGGTTTTTCGCTTCAATCCATTGCGACATGTATTGCGTACTTTTGTGCTGATGATGACGCAGCATGCTGCCGGTGAAGTTATTCCGTCTGATAGAGGGCAGATGCTCCAGACAATACTCAATCCGGGCGATCAAGGCAGGACCATGAACATTTTGCTGGTAACGATTGGCCAGCAGCTGCAGTCCTTGCACTTGCGCTTCCAGCCATCGGCCCTTGTCTTGATGGAGTTGCACGGCACTGTCGGCGAATGCCCGGGCTGTGTGTGTCACCGCACCCGGCCATGGCTCCTCGCCATGCATCGCTTCTGCACCCACCGGCGTCGTGACATTGGGCGTGCCAGTGAGCATCGCATCGACAATCTTGCCCTTGACCCCCGCGCCGAAACGCAACGGTGCCAGACACACCCGTGCCGCCGACATGACTTGCAGCGCATCTTGCGCCCAGTTCATCACATGGAAACCCTGGGCCGGGTTGTGCAGGGCAGTCGCCTTGGGTGGTGTGTAGGCGCCATAGATGTGCAATTGAGCGCCGGGCAGTTGCGCGCGGATCAGCGGCCAGATAGTGGTTTTCAGCCAGAGTACCGCATCCCAGTTGGGCGCGTGGCGGAAGTTGCCGATATGCAGAAAGTGCGCACGGTCTTCGAATGAGACGGGTGCGGTACTCGGCAGATCAACCATTAACGGACACCAATGCAACAGGTTGCGCGGTACCTTGAACTGCTCGACCAGCAATTCGATTTCCACTTCAGAAATCATCAGGTTCAAGTCGCAACGATAAATTGCCGCGATTTCCCGTTGGGCCAGATCGGTATCGGCCATGAACTCGAACTCTTCGCGCAACGCCGGTGCGAACAGTTCGCTGAAATCATTGGCATCATCGCTGGCCTTCAAACGCTGCTTGAGCCGCTGATGCCGGGCGTCGCGCAGGCTTTGCAGGTCCGAGGTCTCAAGCACCCGCAGCGCATCGGGGCAGCATTTTTCAACGCGCCAGCCGAACTGCTCTTCCATCATGAAGCGATCGAACAACACCACATCCGGGGCCAGTTCGCTGATGAAAGTGTCGAAACTGCTGTCGTTCAACTCGATCGGTACTTCGTCGATGCCCAGTACTGTCAGGTCTGCCCGGTGTTCGCCGGAACGTGCGGGACTGCTGAAGGTGATGTCCCAACCTTGCTGCCGGAAGCTCTCGAGGATTTGCATCATATGCCCGCCTGCTGCGGAAGAGCGGGGCTCGGGCCAGACGTAACCAATGACCAGGACTTTGGTTGCGCGGGGCTGACTCATGAACGGGGATTCCTTGAAGCGGGCAAAGGGCGGAAAAAAGGGGGGATTAAACCACGGCGGGTATCAGGAGTTCTCGAGGATACTTTTGACCTTGTCCCGCAACTGATCAATGGAGAACGGTTTACCGATCACGTGCATGTCCGCAGGCACCTCAATGTTTTCGGCATAACCGCTGGCAAACAAGATCGGCAGAGCAGGGCGTAACGAACGCGCCTCGTTGGCCAGTTCCCGACCGTCCATTATCGGCAGCCCGATATCAGTCATCATCAGGTCGATGTGGCGGTTCCGGTCCTTGAGGAGCTTCAGAGCCTCTTCGCTGCCGTCGGCTTCCAGCACATTGAACTCCAGCTCCTCAAGCACATCGACAATCAGCATGCGCACGATGGAGTCGTCTTCGACAACCAGAATGGTGGAGGCGTTGGCAGGCATAGTGAAAGTCTCGAGAGTGTTGGGTGTTTGCCGGTCAATCGAAATCGCCGACCCTACTGCATGAGTAAGTGGCGGATCCCGACAAGTTCCCAACGCGCTATAAAAAGAATAGTGGAAAGGATAACCGCTCCTCTGGTGCGGTAGCAGCTGAATGTAGGACTTTGCGCCAAAGCCCGTGAGAAAGTTGGATCGATACGTCGGTTTTGGGGCAAACTCCTTGTTTTTCACCCGTTCAACAAGGCTTGACTATGACCTCCGTGTCTTCGGTTGATGAGCAACGATTTCGTAAACTCCTGAGCCGCAATATCAGCCTGCCACTGGGCGTCGGCGCTATCAGTGCGGTTTTTTTCGTGTCGCTGATTACGTACCTGCTGTCGACGATTCAGTGGGTCGAACACACGGATCGGGTGATCAATAACGCCAATGAAGCGGTCAAGCTGACGGTCGACCTGGAAACCGGCATGCGCGGTTTCCTGCTCAGTGGTGACGACAAATTTCTCGAACCCTATGAAATGGCCAAGCCGCGAATCGAGGTCGTACTCAATACCTTGCTGGAATTGACCGCCGATAATCCGGTGCAGACCGACCGCCTGCACCGCCTGCAAGCCTTGCAGGTGGAATGGGCGGACTATGCGCAATCCATGATCGATTTGCAGCGCAGTAGCGGTGACTACCGCAGCGCGGTCCGGGCCGGAAAGGGTAAACGCCTGACCGACGAGGTGCGCAAGCAGTTCGAAGACGTCATCAACATGGAGCAACAGCTGCGTGCTACCCGTAACGAGGAAGTACGCCGCACCACGATCTGGAGCATTGTCCTTTATCTATTGTTCATCGCTGCCATCAGCGGGTTGCTGGCTTATATCGGCCGTCGCGATCTGATGAGTCTTTCAGAGCAGTACGGCGCCAACCTTGCCAGGCAACAGGGCAGCGCCGAGCGCCTGGAGCGCCAGGCCTGGCTGCGCAATGGTCAGACCGAACTGGCCGAACAAGTGCTGGGGCAACTGTCCCTTAATTTGCTGGGACGCAACATTCTGCAGTTTTGCGCGCAGTACCTGGGCACCGCGGTAGCGGCACTCTACGTGCGTGAGGAACACGGCGGTCTCACGCGTGTGGCGTCGTACGGCATGTCCCGCGAGCAAGAGGAGCGGGACCAACAGATTTACGGCGATGAAGGGATTGTCGGCCAGGCGGCGCAACAGGCGCGGCTGATTCGCCTGGATGACGTGCCGGGCAACTACTTCAAGGTCAGTTCCGGCCTCGGCGAAGGCCTGCCGCGCAGCGTGCTGGTGGTGCCGACCAGCGACGATGATCGGGTCAACGGTGTCATCGAGTTGGGTTTCCTGCGCCTGCCGGACGAGCGTGACATCGAATTGCTCGAACTGATTGCCGGCAACATCGGCACCTCCATCGAAGCCGCGCGCTATCGCCAGCGCTTGCAGGAAGTACTGGCTGAAACCCAGCAACTCAATGAAGAGCTGCAAGTTCAGCAGGAAGAACTCAAGACCGCCAACGAAGAACTCGAAGAGCAGTCGCGGATTCTCAAGGAGTCCCAGGCGCATCTGGAAACCCAGCAGGTCGAGCTGGAGCAGACCAACGAACAATTGGCCGAACAGGCCGAAGTTCTGGCCGAGCAACGCGACGCCATGGACCTGAAGAATACCGAACTGAATCAGGCCCAGGCCCAGCTCGAAGAACGCGCCGAGGAGTTGCAGCGCTCGAGCAAATACAAGTCGGAATTTCTCGCCAATATGTCCCACGAACTGCGCACGCCGCTGAACAGTTCGCTGATCCTCGCCAAGCTGCTGGCGGAAAACCCCCAGGAAAACCTCAGCGCCGAACAGGTCAAGTTTGCCGAGTCGATCTACTCTGCCGGCAACGATCTGCTCAACCTGATCAACGACATCCTCGATATTTCCAAGGTCGAGGCCGGCAAGCTGGAAATCCGCCCGGAGAACACCAGCGTGGCACGTCTGGTGGATGGCTTGCGTGCAATGTTCGAACCACTGGCGGCGGACAAACAACTGCAGTTCAATGTCGAGTTGCAGGACGGGGCGCCGGCCATGATGTTCACCGATCGCCAGCGTCTGGAGCAGGTGATCAAGAACCTGCTGTCCAACGCGGTGAAATTCACCGAAAAGGGCAGCGTCAGCTTGAATGTGGCCTCGGCAGTGAACGACGGTATCGCGTTCATCATCCGCGATTCCGGGATCGGCATCGCCGAGGATCAGCAGGACAGCATTTTCGAAGCCTTCCGCCAGGCCGACGGCACCACCAACCGCCGTTACGGCGGCACCGGCCTGGGCCTGTCGATTTCCCGCGACCTGGCAGCATTGCTGGGCGGTTCCATCAGTGTGTCCAGCACGCCTGGACAGGGCAGCACCTTTACCCTGATTTTGCCCCAACAATACGTTGAGCCGGGGGAAGAACCCGTTGAACCGATGCGAGCCAGGCCGGTGGCGCACGTTCCGAACCCGGCGCCGGAACCGCTCAAGCCATTGATCGCCGAAGTCGATATCCCGCGTTTCAACGATGACCGCGGTAAGGCGCCGTTCACTACCCGCTGCATCCTGGTAGTGGAAGACGAGCTGAACTTTGCGCACATCCTCTACGACCTTGCCCATGAACTGGGTTATCAGTGCCTGGTGGCCCACGGTGCGGACGAAGGCTACGACCTGGCCCGGGAATTTGTTCCCGATGCAATCCTGCTGGACATGCGCCTGCCGGACCATTCCGGCCTGACCGTGCTGCAACGCCTGAAGGAACACGCCGACACCCGGCACATTCCGGTGCATGTGATTTCGGTCGAAGACCGGGTGGAAGCGGCGATGCACATGGGCGCCGTCGGTTATGCGGTCAAGCCGACCACCCGTGAAGAGCTCAAGGACGTGTTTGCGCGTCTGGAAGCGAAACTGACCCAGAAGGTCAAGCGCGTGCTGCTGGTGGAAGACGATGATTTGCAGCGCGACAGTATTTCGCGATTGATCGGCGACGACGACATCGAAATCACCGCTGTCGGTTACGCCCAGGAGGCGCTGGACCTGCTGCGCACGACGATCTTCGACTGCATGATCATCGACCTCAAGTTGCCGGACATGCTCGGCGGCGATCTGCTCAAGCGGATGTCCACCGAGGACATCTGCTCGTTTCCGCCAGTCATCGTTTATACCGGGCGCAACCTGACCCGGGACGAAGAGGCCGAACTGCGCAAGTACTCACGCTCGATCATCATCAAGGGCGCACGCTCACCCGAGCGCTTGCTCGATGAGGTGACACTCTTTCTGCACAAAGTCGAATCCCGGCTGTCCCATGAGCGCCAGACCATGCTCAAGACCGCCCGCAGTCGCGACAAGGTCTTCGAAGGTCGCAAAGTGCTGCTGGTGGACGACGATGTACGCAACATCTTTGCCCTCACCAGTGCGCTGGAGCAAAAGGGGGCCGTGGTGATCATCGGCCGGAACGGACGTGAAGCGATTGCTCGATTGAGTGAAGTCGAAGACATCGATCTGGTGTTGATGGACGTGATGATGCCGGAGATGGATGGTTTCGAAGCCACTATCGAGATCCGCAAGGATCCGCGCTGGCGCAAGCTGCCGATCATTGCGGTGACGGCCAAGGCCATGAAGGACGATCAGGAGCGCTGCCTGCAAGCGGGTGCCAACGATTACCTGGCCAAGCCCATCGACCTGGATCGGCTGTTTTCGCTGATTCGTGTGTGGTTACCGAAAATGGAACGTATCTAGTGGAGGGCAATTTTTCAGTGGAGCGAAACAGCGAGATCGAATTGCGGCTGCTGATCGAGGCGATCTACCTCAAGTACAGCTACGATTTTCGCGATTACTCCGGCGCGTCAATCAAGCGCCGGGTGACCCACGCGCTGAGCCAGTTCGAGTGCAGTACCATTTCGGCCTTGCAGGAAAAGGTCCTGCACGATCCCGCCGCCTTCATGCAGTTGCTGCAGTTGCTGACGATTCCGGTCAGCGAAATGTTCCGTGACCCTTCGCACTTCCTGGCGATTCGCCGGGAGGTGGTGCCATTGCTCAAGACCTATCCATCGATCAAGGTCTGGATCGCCGGTTGCAGCACCGGCGAAGAGGTCTATTCGATGGCCATCCTGCTACGCGAAGAAGGCCTGCTCGATCGCACCATCATCTACGCTACCGACATCAATCCGCGCTCGCTGGAAAAAGCCAAGCAAGGGATTTTCTCGATGGAGAATGTCCGCGCCTACACTGCTAATTACCAACAGGCGGGTGGCCAGCGTTCGTTCGCCGACTACTACACGGCGGCCTATGGTTATGCGATTTTCGACAAATCATTGTGTGAGAACGTAACGTTCGCCGATCACAGCCTGGCAACCGACAGTGTATTTTCAGAAGCTCAATTAATTTCGTGTCGTAACGTATTGATTTATTTTAATAAAAATCTTCAGGATCGTGCTTTCGGACTGTTTCACGAATCCCTGTGCCACCGGGGTTTCCTGGTGCTGGGCAGCAAGGAAACCCCGGATTTTTCGGCCTTCGGCAATCAGTTCGAGCCGCTGGTCAAACAAGAACGGATCTACCGGAAATCATGAACGGTGCAACGGGTTTGCCTTCCATAGAAGCGATTGTAATCGGCGCCTCAGCCGGTGGAGTTGAGGCGCTTCTGAGCATTCTCGGGCCGCTGCGGGAAGGTTTCGTGCTGCCCATCATCGTGGTCCTGCATCTGCCGAACGAACGCCGCAGTCAACTGGCGGAAGTCTTCGCCCGGCGGGTTGCGCTGCCGGTTAAGGAAGCCAGCGACAAAACACCGATCGAAGCCGGAACACTGTATTTCGCAACGCCCGGTTATCACTTGTCGGTGGAGCGGGACCGCAGTTTCTCCTTGAGCCTGGAGGACCGCGTGCATTATTCACGGCCTTCCATCGACTATCTGTTCGAATCGGCCGCCGACGCTTACGGCCCGGCCCTGGCCGCTGTATTGCTGACCGGCGCCAACCGCGATGGCGCCTATGGCATGGCGCAGGTCAAGCGCCATGGTGGCCTGACAATCGTTCAAGACCCGGACGAGGCCCAGGTCGCGACCATGCCCCAGGCCGCTCTGGACATTCATCAGCCCGACCATATTCTTCCTATCCGCGGCATCGGCCGTCTGCTTGTCGAGCTGGAACGAATCGCATGCTAAGTCATATCCCGGCCAAACTGCTGATCGTTGACGATCTGCCGGAGAATCTGTTGGCACTTGAAGCGCTGATCAAGCGCGAAGATCGTATCGTTTTCAAAGCACAGTCAGCCGACGAGGCCCTGTCGCTACTGCTGCAACACGAATTCGCCATGGCCATTCTCGATGTGCAGATGCCGGGCATGAACGGCTTTGAATTGGCCGAATTGATGCGTGGCACGGAAAAGACCAAAAACATACCGATCGTGTTCGTCAGCGCCGCCGGTCGTGAGCTGAACTACGCGTTCAAGGGCTATGAAAGCGGTGCCGTGGATTTCCTGCACAAACCGCTGGATATCCATGCGGTCAAGAGCAAGGTCAATGTGTTTGTCGAGTTGTTTCGCCAGAGCAAGGCCATGAAACAGCAGGTCGAAGCGCTGGAACAGAGTCGCCGCGAGCAAGAGGCTTTACTGGCGCAGTTGCAGAGTACGCAACGGGAGCTGGAGCAGGCGGTGCGCATGCGCGATGACTTCATGTCCATCGTCGCCCACGAAGTGCGCACGCCGCTCAATGGCCTGATCCTGGAAACCCAGTTGCGCAAGATGCACCTGGCCCGGGACAACGCCGCCGCGTTTACCCTCGATAAAATGCACGCCATGGTCGACCGCGACGAACGGCAGATCAAAAGCCTGATCCGCTTGATCGAAGACATGCTCGATGTGTCGCGCATTCGCACCGGCAAGCTGTCGATCCGGCCGACTTGCTTCGACCTGTCGGTATTGGTTCGCAGTTTGTTACAGAATTTTGCCCAGCAGATCGAGGCCGCCGAGGCTTCCGTGACCCTCCAAGCCGAACAACCGGTGATCGGCAAGTGGGACGAGTTCCGCATTGAACAGGTGATTTCCAATCTGCTGACCAACGCCTTGCGTTACGGCGCCAAGAGCCCGATTACCGTGAAGGTGTACAGTGACAGCGGTGAGGCCCGGGTAGAAGTCCGTGATTTCGGGATCGGTATCAGTGAAGAAAACCAGCAACGGATTTTCCAGCAGTTCGAGCGGGTGTCGGCCAAACATGCCGTCGCCGGACTGGGCCTGGGATTGTTTATTTCCGAACAAATTGTCACCGCCCATGGCGGTACCATTACCGTCGAAAGCCGGATTGGCGAAGGCGCCCTGTTTCGCGTTTGTCTACCGCTGTAGGAAAACAGCCCGATAAACGCAACCTCTGATCGACCCCACGGTCGTATCAGCAGCTATTGACCGAACAAAGGCTTCCCATGAGTGAAGATGCACAAGATGTCGTACTGATCGTCGAAGATGACCCCTCAATTCTGATGGTACTGTCGGCCTATCTGTCGGGAGAGGGTTACCGGGTATTGCAGGCGGAAAACGGCGAGCAGGCTTTTGAAATCCTCGCCAGCAAGCCGCACCTGGACATGATGATCACGGACTTTCGCCTGCCGGGCGGTATCTCCGGCGTACAGATCGCCGAACCCGCCGTGAGGCTGCGACCGGAACTCAAGGTGATCTTCATCAGCGGCTACCCGCAGGAAATCCGCGAAACCGACAGCCCGATCACCCGTACAGCACCCATCCTGGCCAAGCCGTTCGACCTGGATGTGCTGCAGGAAATCATGCAGGACATGTTGTCGTAGCTGGAACGCTGAACCCTTCAGGAGCGAGTTCGCTCGCGATGGACGACAACGATAACGCGCCCTGTCTGGATGAACGCGTCTTCCAGACGATTTTCGCGAGCAAGCTCGCTCCTACAGGGATTGAGTGTTTCAGATTCTTATCATCTCCCGTACCTTCGCCGTCAACAGGTCGAAGGTGAACGGCTTGGTGATCATCTGCATGCCTGAATCGAGGAAACCACCGCGCACGGCCGCGTGTTCGGCGTAACCGGTGATAAACAACACCTTGAGTTCAGGGCGGTACTGCCGGCCGATTTCCGCCAGTTGCCGGCCATTCATTCCAGGCAGCCCGACATCGCTGATCATCAGATCGATACGTTGCCCGGAATCAAGGATCGGCATCGCGCTGTCCGCATCGCCGGCCTCGACAAAGGCATAGCCCAGTTCGCTCAACACCGTGCTGACCAATACCCGCACCGCGGGATCGTCCTCGACGATCAATACCGTTTCACCGTTGCCGGCAAACAGAGGATGCGGGCTTTCAACCGGAAGGTCCCGCGGCACTTCACCCCCGAAACGCGGCAGATACAGGCTCACCGTGGTGCCTTTGCCCACTTCACTTTGAATGGCCACGTGTCCGTGCGACTGTTTACTGAAGCCGTAGATCATCGATAACCCCAAGCCGGTGCCCTGGCCGATGGGCTTGGTGGTGAAAAAAGGGTCGAAGGCGCGGTTGATGGTGCTTTGCGGCATTCCACAACCGGTGTCGGTCACGCTGAGTACCACGTAATCGCCCGGGTCAAGATTGCTGTGGGGGTGGGTGAAATCTGTATCCAGATAATGGTTCGAGGTCTTTACCACCAGGTTGCCACCATCGGGCATGGCGTCCCGGGCGTTGATCACCAGATTGAGCAGGGCGCTTTCCAGTTGATTCGGGTCGGCCTCGGCCACCCATAGTTGCTCGCTCAGCTGCATGTCCAGGCGAATGCTTTCGTTGATGCTGCGTTGCAACAGCTCGCCCATGGACACCACCAAGGTGTTCATCTGCACGGGTTTGGAATCCAGCGACTGTCTGCGAGAAAACGCCAGCAGGCGATGAGTCAGGCCCGCCGCGCGGTTGGCGGAGGTCACGCCGAGGTCGATCAGGTTGTCCAGATCTTCAAGGCGCCCCCGGGCCAGACGCCGACGCAGTAACTCCAGGCTGCCGATGATACCGGTCAGCATGTTGTTGAAGTCGTGGGCGATACCGCCGGTGAGTTGCCCGACCGCTTCCATTTTCTGCGACTGGCGCAGCACTTCTTCGTTATGACGCAACTGTGCGGTGCGTTCCTCGACCTGCTGCTCCAGGGTTTCCAGGGTGATTTGCAGGCGCATCTCACTCTGGCTCAAATCGATCAGCCGATCCCTGGCTTCGTACTGTCGTCGGCGGCCACGCAAGGCGGTGGTCACCAGGCTGATCAAGGTTACCGGATGAAAAGGGCGCTCAAGGAACGTGACGTTGCCCAGTTGCGGGCCGAAACGCGAGGCCGGGTTCTGTTCCGGGCCACCATGGTGAGTCAGCAAGACGATCGGCAGGTCGGACCAGGCAGGCTGTTGCTCGATCAGTCCGAGCAGCGGTTCAAGATTCTGACCCAGCAAAGCTTCCGAAGACACCAGCAGCAAGCCTGCGCCTTGCTCCAGTTCGTTGCAGAGCCCGCGCAGATCCCGGCTGATGACCCCGTCGAAGCCCGCTTCATTGAGCATCATCAGCGCAATCTGGCCGTCGCGACCCAAGGGCGCGAGGATGATCGCGCGCTCGGACGTCGCTTCCTGGAGCATCACGGCTGCTCATCCCCGAGCAAGGGCATGCTTGCGCCATGGTAAGTCGGCACCCCGCGCAGTACGCCTTGGAAAGCTTCCAGCGGTTCACCGATGGTCATGCCCTTGGCGCTGATCCGGTATTCACGGATGGTCGATTCATGGCTGCCGGTGCGCTTTTTGATGATTGAGATGGCCCGGCGCACCTTGCCCAGCGCTTCGAAGTAACGCAGCAGGATGACCGTGTCGGCCAGGTAGGTAATGTCCACCGGTGCCTGCATGTCGCCGACCAGACCGTGCTGGGCGACGGTCATGAACGTCGCGGCGCCCTTGCGGTTGAGGTACAGCAGCAACTCGTGCATGTGCAGCACCAGGGCGTTTTCTTCCGGCATCGCGGCCTGATAGCCGTTAATGCTGTCGATCACCACGGTTTTGATGTCGCGCTCGTCGACGCAACGCCGCACCCGATGGGAAAACTCGCCGGGGGACAGTTCGGCGGCGTCCACTTGTTCGATTAGCAGATTGCCCGTGTCTTGCAGCGCCTGCAGGTCGATGCCCAATTGCTTCATGCGCTCGAACAGCAAGCCCAGTTCTTCATCGAAAATGAACAGCGCGGCTTTTTCGCCCCGGGCCACGGCAGCGGCGGCGAAGATCATCGAAATCAGGGATTTGCCGGTACCGGCCGGGCCGAGGATCAGGGTGCTGGACCCGGTCTCGATGCCGCCGCCGAGCAAGGTGTCCATTTCCCGGATGCCGCTGGTCAATTGCTGGCGCAGGTAGGCGCCTCGGTGTTCGGCCGCCACCAGCCGCGGGAACACATGCACGCCATCGCCCATGATGGTGAAGTCATGAAAACCGCCGCGGTACTTCTGGCCCCGATACTTCACCACCCGGATGCGTCGGCGTTCGGCGCCGTAATTGGGAGTCAGCTCCTCCAGGCGAATCACCCCATGGGCCACGCTGTGCACGGTTTTGTCGAGGGATTCGGTGGTCAGGTCGTCCAGCAGCAGGACCGTGGCGTCGTAGCGCACGAAGTAGTGCTTGATCGCGAGGATCTGCCGGCGATAGCGCAGGGAACTCTGCGCCAGCAAACGAATTTCGGACAGGCTATCGAGGACCACCCGTGTCGGTTTGACCCGTTCGACCACCTCGAAGATCTGTTTGGTGGCCTCACCCAACTCAAGGTCGGAGGAGTACAGCAACGTCTGCTGATGTTCGGCATTGAGCAGGCTTTCCGGCGGCGTCAGTTCGAAAATGGACACGTTCTGGTCCAGCTCCCAACCATGGGAGCGGGCGCCCTGACGCAATTCGCGCTCGGTTTCGGACAGGGTGATGTAAAGCGAGCGCTCGCCAGCCTGGGCTCCGGCCAACAGAAAGTGCAGGGCGACAGTGGTCTTGCCGGTTCCGGGTTCGCCTTCCAGCAGGAACACGTGGCCACGGGACAGTCCACCATCGAGTATGTCATCCAGACCTTCGATCCCGGTGGCGGCTTTTACGCTGATCATTTCGTTGGCAGTAGACAAAGAATGCCCTCTCATGACTAGGGGAAGCGAGGCAGCAGGCGTCAGGTGCCTGAACGTGCAGCCTGTTCACTTGACCTTTGGTCGTGACGAGCGTTCAACCTTTTGTGTGCAGATGTGAAAGCCAAATGTCGCAGCTTACTGTGGCGAGGGGATCAATCCCCTCGCCACAGTAAGCTGTGATTCAGAGACCCTGCTGGAGCGCCGGATCGTCCGGGTTGAGCTGTTCCAGTTGCGCCAGCAGTATCTGCACGTTCTGCAACTGTCCGCTTTCCTTCCAGTAATTGATCAACAATACCCGGGCCTTGCGATCGTTGGGGTGGCGCTGGACGATTTCCTGCAACTGCTTTTGTGCGGCCTCCAGCTCCTGCTCACCGTGCAGCGTGGTCGCCAGGTCATAACGGTAATCCTTGTTGTCCGGCTCAAGCTCAACGGCCTTGGACAGACCGAGCAGGGCGAATTCGCTTTGACCGTGATGCAGCAACCACAGGCCCAAGGCGTGTTGCAGATAGGCCGATTCAGGCTGCGCCTTCAGCTGTTTGGCCAATAGCTGGCGGGCCGCGTCACTTTGCCCCTGTCTATCGAGTACTTCGATCTGCATCACCAGCGCCGGCAGATTGTCGGGGGCAAGGCGCAAGGTATGGTCGAGTTCCTGTTGTGCCTCTTTCAATTCGGCATTGTGTAAATACAGGCGAGCCAACTGGTAGTGGGTGTCGGCGCTCTCCGGTGCGCTTTTGAGCACCTGTTGCCAGGCATCGATGGCCTGTTCCAGCGGGCCGAAGTACAAGCCAAGGTCATCCGGCGACAACCCCAGCAGTGCGTTGACAGCAGCCAGCCGCACGCTTTGCTCGCTGTCATCGAGCAACGGCCCGAGCAACAGGCTGCGCTGGCCGCTGGGCACCAACCCGCTGATGCTCTTGATCGCTGCAATGCGAACCTCTGGCGCTTCGTGTTGCAAGTCCGCATCCGCCAGCTTCAAGGCCACGGAACTGGGGTAGTTGGGCAGTTCGGCATGCAGCCAGACGCGCCGCTTGGGCGAAAGGTCCGGGCGGGCCAATTGCTGGTAAAGCACCCGCGCAGCGCCGGGTTGACCGGCGCGGGCCTGGGCCAGTGCTTCGCTGTAGCCGCGCTTGATCGCCTCAGGCACCACGGGGGTTGTACTGCGCAGGGAAAACCACGCAAGGCCGACGATGAGCAGGGCGCAGAGGCTGATGAGCAGGTAGCGGCGGGACTGGGGCATGCAGGAATCCGGGAGCTGGCAAGCTTTTGCAAAGTGAGCAGCTTCGGTCAGGAGGGGCTGTGAGTCAAACGTTGACGCCGCTGCCCCTGATCTGACGACGGGTGAACCTGCCGGTGATTCACTGAGTTTGCCCGCCGATTTCGTCAACGCCAAAACCTGTCGAGGCATCCAGGTAGTGACTACGCTTGCTGGATAGCCGTCCACGAGCCTTCCCATGCAACCGTTGCTTCAGTATTTCAAGGCAATCCTGCACCCAGGCCCCGGGGTGTTGCTGTTCGCCTTGAGAACCATCACGGCCGGGCTGTTGACGCTGTACCTGGCCTTCATTTTCGACCTTGAACAACCCAAGTGGTCGATCATGGCCGTGGTCATCGTCAGCCAGCCGCTGGCTGGCATGACGCTGGCCCGCAGTTTTGGTCAGGTCATCGGCACCACGGTGGGTGCGGTCGTGGCCGTGGTGATCATGGCGATTTTCCCCCAGGCACCGGTACCTTTCCTTATTACCTTGTCCCTGTGGCTGGCGCTGTGTACCGCCGGTGGCACCTTGTTGCGCTACACCAGTTCCCAGGCGTTTGTGCTCAGCGGCTATACGGCGGTGGTGGTGGGGCTGCTGGCGGTGCCCGATCAGGACGGCACCTTCCTGCTGGCCGTGACCCGCGTGACCGAGACGCTGCTGGCGGTTGCCTGTGTCTGTGTCGTCAGCCTGCTGACCGCACGCCCGGAAGCCGTGGCCAAGGATTACTTCGCCCGAATCGATCAGGTGATCAAGCTGCTGGCAACCCACGCCAGCGCTGTCATTCGCACCGAGGAAAACGAAGCGGACTTCCACCGTCGACAAATGCAGCTGTTGGGTCAAATAAGCGCGTTGGAGGGGGTACGCCGGCATTTGTATTACGACGCGCCGCGCTTGCGCAGTGCCGACGACCTGGTGCAATTGCTGGGTAATCAACTGTTGTTACTGACGGCACGGCTGACCGCTTTGCGTCATCAGCGCGAATTGTTGCTCGAACGCTGGGAAGGCGAGATTCCGGCGGAAATTCAGCAGTTGCTGACCGAGGAGCTGGTTTTTCTCGATGAACTGGCCCGGCAGGGGCGCGCATTGTCCGCCGAGCAGCGGCGCCAGTTTGCCGCGTTGCAGCAGCGTTTCGATGCCCTGGCCTATCGCTCGGAGCAACTGACCGAGCCCTTGAAAGCCACCTTGCGCTCCTTGTCATGGTCTTTGCGCTGGGAACAGGCGCGAATGCTGCAGCAACTGGAAACGATCCTGGAATTGAGCGATGCGATCCAGAGCGGACGCAAGGCCAGCAGCATGTATCGCGGTAAAGCCACCCCGTTGCACCTGGATTTCACCCTGGCGGCGATGAACGCCATTCGCGCGTACTGCGCACTGATGGTCGCGGGCCTGATCTGGATCGAAACCGGTTGGGACGGCGCCCGAAGCGGAATGGTCGTGGCGGGGATTCTCTGCTCGCTGATGGCGACGTTTCCCCGACCGCTGCTGGCTGCCCAGAGCTATGCCCGGGGCTTGGGGCTGGCGTTGGTGGTGTCGGCGGTGCTGCAGTTCGCGCTAGTGCCGATGATCAGCAGTTTCGAGCTGTTGGCGTTGTTACTGGCGCCCTTGCTGTATTGCGTCGCGGTGGGGTTGTCCAGTCCGCCCACCACCGGCACGGGGATTGGCCTGGGGTTGTCGACGTTTCTGTTGCTGGGGCCGCAAAACATCGGGTTGGGGCAGAACACCGCGATTCAGTGGTTCGAGTTCGCCGGCGCCTACACCTGCGCGACTGCGTTGGCGTTAAGCGTGTATGCCTTGATCTTCCCTTTCAGGCCTGTACTGCGCATTCGCCGGTTACATCAGGAAAATTGCGAGCAGGTCCATGCCTTGCTGAAAGTACCGGCCACCGATGAAAACCAGTTTGCCTTCGAGAGTCGCATGGTCGACCGCCTGACCATGATGCTGGGATTGTTGCCCGCCATTCAGGACAAGCCATCGCGCGACCTGTTCGAGGTCAGTCTCGGCTGCCTGGTCCTGGGCATCGCCCTGAACCAGCTCCGACAGCAGGGGCAGAACAATGTGCTGCTGAGTCCGCAAACCCAAACCCGGTTGTTCGACACCGTTCGGGATACCGGACGGCTGATTGCCGGTCGACCTGGCATTGAAGTGGATCACGTACTCGACAGCCTGCACGCCTTGGGCGATGAGCTGGATGCACTGCACTCCAGCGTCCATGAACACTTATGGTCGGTGTTTCGCATGCGCGTGGCGTTGTTGATCGTGGTGTCGTTCCTGGAACGCCATCGTAGTCACTTTGAACCCGTCCAATCGCAAGGAGTACCGGTGCTTGCCCATTGATCTCGAAATAGGCGGTGTCTACCTGCCGCCGATTGCCCAGGCGTTGCTGCTGGGCTTGCCGATTTTCCTGGTGCTGGACTGGATCCTGCGGCGCCTCGGTGTGCTGCAATTCGTCTGGCATGAAGCCTTGTTCGAAGGCGCGTTGTACGCCTGCGTGTGCGCGACGTTGATTCTGGTGATGGGAGCCTGATGCCTTGAAGAAGATCCTTGCTCAACTCACGACCCTGGCAGTGGTGGTGCTGGCTTTTGTGCTCGGATGGTTCGCCTGGGAGCACTACACCCGTGCCCCCTGGACCCGGGACGCACGGGTGCGAGCCGATGTGGTGACTTTGTCTGCCGATGTCGCCGGACGCATCGTCAAACTCGGTGTGCACGACAACCAGCATGTGGAGAAGGGCCAGTTGCTGCTGGAAATCGATCCCTCGCGTTACGCCCTGGCGGTGGACCATGCCAAGCGTTCGGTGGAAGTGGCCAAAGCTTCGCTGGGACAATCCGAAGCGGCCATTGTCGCCAGCCAGGCGCTGCTGCGGCAGCGTCAAAGCGAAGAGCGACGCCGGCGCACCCTCAAGGAACGCTCGGCGATTTCTGGCGAGGAGTGGGAGAAATCCAGCACCGAGGTGTCGGTGGCCCAGGCCGACTTGCTGCGCAACCAGGCCAACCTGGGGTTTGCCCAGGCCAACGTGCAACTGGCCATTGCCGCTTTGGCCGAGGCTGAGCATGACCTGGAGCGCACCCGGGTCGAATCGCCAGTCAGCGGGTATGTGACCAATCTGCTGACCCGCCAGGGCGACTACGCGACGGCGGGCGGTCCATTGGTGGCGCTGGTGGACAGCGACTCGTTTTATGTCAGCGGCTATTTCGAAGAAACCAAACTGCCGCGAATCGTAGAGGGTGACCGGGTCGATATCGAATTGATGAGTGGCGAACGTTTCGGCGGCACCGTGCAAAGCATCGCCTTCGCCATCGCCGACCGGGAAAACCTGCCGGGCGGGCGTTTACTGGCCAACATCAACCCCAGTTACACCTGGGTGAAACTGGCACAGCGTGTGCCGGTGCGGATCAAGATCGATGCGGACTATGCCGGCAAAGATAAACTGCGTGCCGGTACAACCGCCACGGTGACCGTCCAGGAAAACCGTAATACCCAAGATCGCCAATGATCCCTGTGGGAGCGGGCTTGCCCGCGACAGCGGTGGGTCAGCCGATATCAATGTTGAATGTGAAGCCGTCATCGGGCGAGCCCGCTCCCACAGGGGATCACGGTGTTTTCTGAAATCACAAAAAAAGCCCCGCGACCGAATGGGGCGCGGGGCAAAGAATTGGTTGGTTGCGGCCAACCAAAGGAGCTCGTTGAAAAAAGGTTTACTTGCTGGCCACCGTTTCCGGCTGCCAGCCGCCACCGAGGGCCTTGTAGATCGCGACGATGCCGCGATACAGATCGACTTCGGCCTGGGCCTGGGTGTCTTCGGCCGCCAGGCGTTCTCGCTGGGCATCGAGCAGCACGAGGAAGTCGGCGGAGCCTTCGCGGTAGCGGACCTCGGCGAGGTCGGCAGCGGAACGGCTCGATTCACTCTGACGAATCAGCGAGATCAGGCGCTGTTGGCGTTTACCGTAGTCGCTGAAGGCGTTTTCCGATTCTTCCAGAGCCAGCAACACCTGCTGCTCGTAACTCGCCAGGGCGCCTTCGGCATCGGCATCGGCACCACGCAGGCGGGCACGCACACTGCCCAGATCGAAGGCCGCCCAAGTGATGCTCGGACCGAGCGCCCAGGCGTTGGCCGCCGAAGAGCCGATCTGCGAACCGCGCCCGGCGGTGAAGCCGAGGAAGCCGCTGAGGCTGACACGCGGGAACAGATCGGCCTTGGCCACGCCGATGCGCGCCGTGGCCGAGGCCAGTTGGCGTTCGGCGCTGAGAATGTCCGGACGGCGTTGCAGCAGCTCACCCGGATCGCCGATCGGCAGGGCCTTGGCAATCGCCGGCAAGTCTTTCGGGCTCAGGTCCACGGTCAACTTGTCCGGGCGCTGGCCCAACAGCGTGGCGATACGGTTTTTCTGTCGAACCTGTTCGGCCTGCAATTGCGGCACGCTGGCCTCGACCGAAGCCAGACGGGCATCGGCACGCTCGACATCGAGCTGATCGCCAACGCCGGCATCGCGCAGGCTGATGGTGATCTTGCGCGACTCCTGCTGGTTGTTCAGGTTGGCCAGGGCGATTTTTTCCCGCAGCTGCGCGCCGCGCAGTTGACCGTAGGCATCCACCAGTTCGGCAATCATGGTCACTTGCAGTTGGTACAGATCGGCCTCAAACGCCTGCTGTTCCGCGTTGGCCGATTCCAGGTTGCGCTGGATGCGGCCAAACAAGTCGATCTCCCACGCCATGTCCAGGCCCAGGTCGTAACGCTCACTGTTGACCCGATTCGTGGTCTGGCCGGGAATCTGCCCCTTGCCCAAATCACTGCTGGCACGGCTGGTGATGGTCGGCATGGCGTCATTGCTGACGTCATCGCGAATCGCCCGGGCCGCTTTCCAGCGGGCAAAGGCGACGCGCAAGTCGCGGTTGCCCTTGAGCGATTCGGTCACCAACTGGTTGAGGGTCGGGTCTTCGAACTGCTGCCACCAGATGCCTTCGAAACGCGAGCGGTCGAAATTCTTCTGGCCGGCCGCGCCATCGGTGGCCGTGGTGATGTTGGCAGGCTCAGTGGCTGGGGTCTTGTAGTCCGGGCCGACGGCACAGGCGCTCAGCGCCAGTACCAGCAGGCTCGGCAGAAAGGCTTTCAGACTCATCAGTGCGACTCCGGCTGCGGTTGCAGTTTCAGCGCTTTGGCGGCTTTACGCGCTTCACCGCGCTCGACAAAGTTACGAATCAGTACATAGAACACCGGCGTCAGCAGCAGACCGAAGAAGGTCACCCCGAGCATGCCGGAGAACACCGCCACACCCATGGCATGACGCATCTCGGCACCGGCACCGCTGGAGAACACCAGGGGCACCACACCCATGATGAACGCGAAGGAGGTCATCAGGATCGGCCGCAGACGCAAGCGGCAAGCTTCCAGCACCGCTGCCAGCGGGTTCAGGCCTTCTTCCTGTTTATCCTTGGCAAACTCGACGATCAGAATCGCGTTCTTGCACGCAAGCCCCACCAGTACGATCAAGCCGATCTGGGTAAAGATGTTGTTGTCGCCTCCAGACGCGATCACACCGGTGATGGCCGACAGCAGGGTCATAGGGACAATCAGGATCACCGCCAGTGGCAGGCTCCAGCTTTCGTACTGCGCCGCGAGTACCAGGAACGCCAGCAATACGCAGAGCGGGAACACGAACAGCGCCGTGTTGCCGGACAGGATCTGCTGGTACGTCAGGTCGGTCCACTCGTAAGTCATGCCGTTGGGCAGTTCTTCCTTGAGCAGTTTCTCGATGGCTTTTTCGGCCTGGCCGGAGCTGTAGCCGGGGGCCGCCGCACCGTTGATTTCAGCAGTGATGAAGCCGTTGTAGTGCATCACGCGGTCCGGCCCCGAGGTGTCGCTGACCTTGATGAAGGTCGCCAGCGGGATCATCTCGCCCTTGTTGTTACGCACTTTGAGCTGGCCGATCTGGTCGGATTCGAGGCGGAACTGCTGTTCGGCCTGAACGTTGACCTGATAGGTGCGACCGAAGCGGTTGAAGTCGTTGGCATACAGCGAACCCAGGTAGATCTGCAGGGTGTCGAAGATGTCGCTGACGGCTACGCCGTGGGTCTTGGCTTTCTCGCGGTCGATGGCGGCATCGACCTGCGGTACGTTCACCGTGTAGCTGGTGAACAGGTTGGCCAGTTCCGGCACATTATGGCTCTTGGCAATGACGTTCATGGTTTGCTTGTACAGCTCGTCGTAGCCCAGGTTGCCCCGGTCTTCGATCTGCAGGCGGAAACCACCGATGGTGCCCAGGCCCTGTACCGGCGGCGGCGGGAAGATCGCCATGTAGGCTTCCTGGATCCCGGCGTATTGGCCGTTCAAGGCACCGGCGATGGCGCCAGCGGACATGCTCGGGTCCTTGCGCTCGTCGAACGGCTTGAGGGTCACGAACACGATGCCGGCGTTCGGGCTGTTGGTGAAACCGTTGATCGACAGGCCAGGGAAGGCCACCGCGCTTTCCACGCCTGGCTGTTTCAGGGCCAGGTCGGACATGCGCTTGATCACGTCTTCGGTGCGGTCCAGGCTCGCCGCATCCGGCAGTTGTGCGAACGCCACCAGGTATTGCTTGTCCTGGCCGGGTACGAAACCGGTCGGGGTGCTGGAGAAACCAAAGAATGTCAGGACCATCAGGCCTGCGTACAGCAGCAGGGCGATACCGCTGCTGCGGATCACGCGCGCCACGGTGCCGACATAACCATGGCTGGCTTTTTCAAAGAAGCGGTTGAACGGGCGGAACAACCAACCACCGAAAATCTTGTCGAGTACCCTGGAGAAACGGTCTTTGGGCTTGTCATGACCCTTGAGCAATACCGCGGCCAGTGCAGGCGACAGGGTCAGCGAGTTGAAGGCCGAGATCACCGTCGAAATGGCGATGGTCAGGGCGAACTGCTTATAGAACTGTCCAGTCAGGCCGGAGATGAATGCCGCCGGCACGAACACCGCGCAGAGCACCAGCGCTGTGGCGATGATGGGACCTGTCACTTCGCCCATGGCTTTTTTGGTGGCGTCCATCGGCTCGAGGCCCAGCTCGATGTTTCGCTCGACGTTCTCTACCACTACGATCGCATCGTCGACCACGATACCAATGGCCAGTACCAGCCCGAACAACGACAGGGCATTGAGCGAAAATCCGAACAGGTGCATCACGGCAAACGTACCGATAAGCGACACCGGCACCGCCACTAACGGAATGATCGAGGCGCGCCAGGTTTGCAGGAACAGGATCACCACTAGCACCACGAGGATCAGCGCTTCGAAGAGGGTGTGAACCACCGCTTCGATGGAGCCGCGCACGAAGATCGTCGGGTCATAGACGATGCTGTAGTCCATGCCTTGGGGGAAGCTCTTCTTCAGCTCTTCCATCTTGCCGCGAACTTCGTTCGAGATTTCGATGGCGTTGGAACCCGGGCGCTGGAAAATCGGGATCGCCACGGCCGGCTGGTTGTTCAGCAATGAACGCAGGGCGTATTGGCTGGAGCCCAGTTCGACGCGGGCGATGTCTTTCAGGCGAGTGATTTCACCGTTGTCGCCTGCACGAATGATGATGTTCTCGAACTCTTCCTCGGAAACCAGACGGCCTTGGGTGTTGATCGACAGCTGGAAACTCTGGGCATTCGGGGCCGGGGGCGCACCCAGTTGGCCGGCGGCCACCTGACGGTTCTGCTCACGAATCGCACTGACCACATCGGTCGCGGTCAGGTTGCGCGAAGCGGTCTTGTTCGGATCGAGCCAGACCCGCAGCGAGTAATCGCCCATGCCGAACAGTTGTACATCACCGACACCACCCAGCCGCGCCAGCTCATCCTTGATGTTCAGGATCGCGTAGTTGGACAGGTACAGCATGTCGTAGCGTTTGTCCGGCGAGGTCAAGTGCACGACCATGGTCAGGTCGGGAGAAGCCTTGTCCACGGTGATACCGATGCGCGTCACCTCCTCGGGAAGCTTCGGCTCGGTCCGGGTCACGCGGTTCTGCACCTGCACCTGTGCGTTATCCAGGTCAGTGCCCAGCGCGAAGGTGATGGTCAGGGTGATCTTGCCGTCGGCGGTGGACTGCGAGGACATGTACAGCATGTTCTCGACGCCGGTGATGGCTTGCTCCAGGGGAGCGGCCACGGTTTCACCGATGACTTTGGGGTTGGCGCCCGGGAAGTTGGCGCGCACCACCACGGTCGGCGGCACCACTTCCGGGTATTCGCTGATCGGCAACTGGAACAGCGAGATAGAACCGGCGATCAGGATCAGCAGCGATAGCACCGCTGCAAAGATCGGCCGTGTAATGAAGAATTGGGAAAAATTCATCGGAGTCGTTATCCCTTAACCGCGTGGGTTCGCAGCAGCCAGTTTCACAGCCGTGCCCGGCGCGACCTTGGCAGGTGCGACTTGGGGCAGGTTGCTGGCTTCCAGCGCTTGTCGTTGTTGTGCCAGGGCCGCGAGGGTTTGCTCGCTGGCCATCGGGATCACTTCAGGGGTGACTGGCGAACCTGGACGTACCCGTTGCAGGCCCTTGACGATAATGGTGTCGTCCTTGTTCAGGCCGTTGCGCACGATACGCAAGCCTTCGATTTTCGGACCCAGTTCGACTGCGCGGTAGGCGGTCTTGTTGTCGGCATCCATCACTAGCACGAATTTCTTGCCCAGGTCGGTACCGACCGCTTCATCGTTGATCAGCATGGCGTTGTAGGTGCCGCTGCCCACCAGCTTCAGGCGTGCATAAAGGCCCGGGGTGTAGCTGCCGTCGCTGTTGTCGAACACGGCCCGACCGCGGATGGTGCCGGTCTTCGGGTTGACCTGGTTGTCGACGAAGTTCATCTGGCCCAAGTGTGGGTTGCCGTCTTCGTTGGACAGGCCCATGTACACCGGGGTGGTGGCGCCGCGTTTGCCCTGGCGGGCGAGCTGGGTGTACTTGAGGAACACACGCTCGTCGGCATCGAAGTAGGCGTAGACCTTGTCGGTGGACACCACGCTGGTCAGCGGGGTTGTGTCGGCGGTTACCAGGTTGCCGGCGGTGATTTCCGCACGGCTGACGCGGCCGCTGATTGGTGCGGTGACGCGGGTAAAGCTCAGGTTCAACTTCGCCAGGTCAAGCTGCGCTTGCAGGGCGCCGACCGCGGCGCGAGCCTCTTGGGCAGCGCTGGTACGCGAATCGGCCAGCTCGGCGGAGATCGCGTTGCTGGTGCGCAGGCGCTCACCGCGCTGGGCTTCGTTTTCGCTGCGGGTGGCATTGGCGCGGGCCTGGGCAACCAGGGCTTCAAGGCGGCGGACCTCGGCCTGGAACGGACGCGGGTCGATCTGGAACAGCAGGTCGCCTTTCTTGACCAATGCGCCTTCAGTGAAAGCCACTTCATCGATCTGCCCGGACACCCGTGGACGGATCTCTACGGTTTCCGGTGCTTCAAGGCGCCCGGTGAACTCGTCCCACTCGTTCACCGGTTGCTCCAGCACCTTGGCCACGCTGACTTTGGCAGCGGGCAGGGTGGCGGCCGTTTCCGGCGCCTTGCCGCATGCGCTGAGCACCACTACGGCCAACAGGGCCAACGGGAAGCGCAAATGTTTGAGTGACTGTTCCATGGATGCATCCGCCAATGTATTGAGATTGGCGAATGATGCTCGGCGGGTTGGTATCGCACGAATCGAATGGGGCGAAGGTAACTATCATTCGGAATGATATGAGAGCCGAGTTAGCGCTCTAGCCTGCGCCTTTGGCTGGAACTTGATCAATGGGGTTAATGGAAATTCAGTCTTTCCATGGCGGTAAAGGTCGGGCATGGGACCGAGTGGCTCTTATCGCGGGCTTGCCCGCGAAGAGGCCATCAGTCTCGATACATGATCAGGATCAGGCCAGACTATCCGGATCCCCGAAGAACATTTGTATGCGCGACCTGAGCCAACGTTCCCCCGGATCATTATCCTGCGACCCACGCCAGGCCATGTGCAACTCAAAGCTTTGCACCGGCATCGGTGGATCCTCCGCCCGCACACCACCTGCCGCCGTCAGCGCATCGGCCGTGTAATCAGGCACGGTGGCAACGATATCGGTTCCGCTCAACAACGTACTCAACCCGTTGAACTGCGGCACGGCCAGCACCACATGACGTTTGCGCCCCAGTTTTTCCAACTCTTCATCTATAAAGCCGCTCAGGTCACCGGCGAATGACACCAGCGCATGGGGGCGCGCGCAGAAGTCGTCCAGGCTCAACGGCCCCGGCACGGTGTCGGCGCGCAGCAGTTTGGGCGAGCTGCGGCGCAGTACCTTGCGCTTGGCGTTCGCCGGCAGGTCGGTGGTGTAGCTGACGCCGATGGAGATCTCCCCCGACGCCAGCAAGCCCGGCATCAGGATGTAGTTGACCCGTCGCACCACCAGCACGATTCCTGGGGACTCGGCGCGCAGGCGCTTGAGCAGCATCGGCAGCAGGGCGAATTCGACGTCGTCCGACAGCCCGATGCGAAACACCGCAGTGCTGGTGGCCGGGTCGAATTCCGCCGCACGGCTGACGGCGGTGGAGATCGAATCCAGTGCCGGAGAGAGCAGGGCGAAGATCTCCACGGCGCGTGCGGACGGCTCCATGCTGCGGCCGGTGCGCACAAACAACGGATCATCGAACAGGCCACGCAGGCGCGAGAGCGCCGCACTGATGGCCGGCTGACCGAGGAACAGCTTCTCCGCAGCGCGGGTCACACTGCGTTCGTGCATTAGGGTTTCGAATACGATCAACAGGTTCAGGTCGACACGACGCAGGTCATTACGATTCATCTGGAGTCCTGGCAGAGTCAGCAAACTTGACGTGAGCGGCCATATGAGAACAATGGCCAGCAGGAATATTACGGGGAAAGGCTGGTACTCTGCACCGAGTAATTCAGTTTTCCTACAAATGCTGCTTCGGTTTCTTACGACATTTGACGATGTTGCCGCTGCTGCGGAATCAATGACAGGCATGTCGACTATTAATAGCCACTGATAGTGTTGGGTTGAAAGCCCAGCTAGAGTTCATGGCATTAGAGGTTTATTTGGCGAGGTTTGCGATGTCCCGCACGATCCGTTTTCACAAGTTTGGTCCAGCCGAGGTGCTCAAATGCGAAGAGCATGCGGCAGCTATGCCTGCACCGGGTGAAGTGCAGGTGCGCGTCGAAGCCATTGGCATCAGCTGGTACGACATTCTCTGGCGCCAGAACCTGGCTTCCTCCCACGCTCGCCTGCCTTCTGGTCTGGGCCAGGAAATGGCCGGTATCGTCACCGCCGTCGGTGAGGGTGTCGACGATCTGGCAGTCGGTGACAAGGTCGCCAGCTTCCCGGCCGAGAGTCCGAACGATTATCCGGTCTACGGCGAGCAGATCGTTCTGCCACGCTCGTCGCTGACTCGCTACCCGGACGTGCTCAGCCCGATCGAAGCCAGCGTGCATTACACGCCGCTGTTGATCGCCTATTTCGCCTACGTCGATCTGGCACGGGTCAAACCCGGGCAATTTGCCCTGGTCACCGACGCCAGCCACTGCGCCGGTCCATCGTTCGTACAGCTGGGTAAAGCCTTGGGTGTACGGGTCATTGCCGCGACCAAGACGGCGGAGGAGCGTGAATACCTGCTGTCGCTGGGTGCGGAGAAGGTCATCGTTACCGAAGAAGAAGATCTGCTGATGCGGATCAACAAGATCACCGACAATCGCGGCGTGGACGTGGTGTTCGATGGTCTGGGCGGACCGCAGATGTCGCTGCTCGGCGATGTGCTGGCACCGCGCGGCAGTCTGGTCCTGTACGGCCTGCAAGGCGGCAACCAGACGCCATTCCCGGCCTGCGCGGCGTTCCAGAAGAACATTCAGTTCTTTGTGCACTGCATCGGCAACTTCACCGGCAAGCCGGAACTGGGCATCATCCAGGATCAGGTCGCGCTGCAACGTGCCTTGCGTGACATCAACCAGCTGACAGCCGACCGCGTTCTGCTGCCGCTCAAGACTCGGGTCTTCCCGTTTGCCGAGTTTGTCGAAGCGCATCGCTACATGGGCGAATGCCCTTGCCGCGAACGGGTCGCCCTGCAGGTCGAAACGGCCTGATCCCCCAAAAAAAGAGTCCGCACCCCACGGACTCTTTTTTTTGCACTTTCCTGCACGCGACTTCTCATTGACCTGTCGGTTTGGCCATTGCCCCGTCAAAGGGGCCATTGAGCAACTGAACTGGTTTTTGCGCTCGATCTGTAGCTTCTATTCAGCAACTAAGCCCTGATAATTGAATGATTACTTTCATCTCAAGGAATGAGTCATGGGCGGGTATCGAACCGATACTTTTCAATGCGCTGTACGGCTGTCTGTTCAGAATAAAGCGCACTCTTTTGTAGTTGCAGAACTATTGCCGGCAACTTCTTTCTTTATTTTCTGTATTAAACATCTGTGGGACTCTGTAGGGCATTTCCTAGGACGCCGTGTGTGGACGCAACAAGCCCTTCAGGCCGGGCTTTTGAGCTCCTGGCCTGTGTTCAAGGGTGTCCGCACCCTTTCAAAACCTGAAATGCCGAGCTGAAAATTTCAGTGTTAGCATTCGGCAATATATCCACTCATCACATTATTTCAGGCCATTCACTGCGCTGTGCGTGCAGTTGTTTGCGCGCAACGCAATATCGAACTTAAGAGCATCAGGTACATAAAGATGACCAATATCCATGACCAAGCGATGAACTATGTCTATCAGCAGGTACTGCAACGATTGCTGGGTTTCTTATCCCGCGCCGAACGTACGGCACTGCAGTTGTTGATTCAACGCCTGAGCGTAGCCGCCGGGGGCATGGAGCAGATAGGCGACTTCAAGGTGCTGGCAATCCAGTCCGGCTCCCGTGACTGTTGCTACACCCTGGCGTTGCTGCGTGCCGCACAACTGACAATCGCCAGCCGGGCGCCGGCGACGTTTCAATTACGGGTCGCGACCTTGCGCTTGAACGGCAGTAACCCGACGGCCCTTGAAAACATCCACCGCACCTGCAACGCGTTATTCGTTTATGACGATCCACGGGTTGAAGTGCTGATGGCTGATAACCGGGAAGTTTTGCCGTTTGACCATACGGTGCCGGTTTCCCCGGCCGGGCGCGAAATCACTCGGACCAATCTGCTGATGCTGGGACATCGCCGGGTGTGGGACGGACCGCTTGATGTGTGGGACGACGGTTATCTGGCCACCGGTGAGTTCTACGGGCAAATCTCCCGCTGGAACCATGGCGTCGATGCCTTGGTGAGCAGCGATACACCTCGTCGGCAGAAGCAGTACATGGAGGGTTTGAAGCGCGCAGCCGTCAAGGCTGGACTTGAGGTCTCGGAGCATCATGAGCCGGGTTACGCAGGTTTGTTCGCGCTGCTCGATGAACTGGGCAGCGCAGACTACCGGCGATTTTACACCGAGGATGGCCAGGAAACCTGGCGTCCGGCCGAACAGTTCGAAACTTGCCGCCGCGCAACGTTTATCGATATCCACGACATGCTGGTGAGTAATCTGGAAGAGCGTTGGCCATTGCTCACCGAGTTTCTCGGATTCCAGTCAGACGAACTGGCGGCAATGCTCAGTGACAACGAATACGTCAGTCTTGCGGTTTCGACACACCTGCGAGGGCTGCAGACCTGCTTCGTGCACGGTGGCAGCTACGAGGCAGGCGTCGCCGAATACCTGCAACGAACCCTGGTGATGATGCGCCGCAAACAACTGCCGGAGCGCTTGTGCGAATTGGCGGAGGGGGTATTCGGCAATCCAGCGACGCTGGCGGATCTGCGCACACGGGCAGCGGCTGAGGTGCAACGCAGTCTAGGGCTAAGCGAGGCGCAAATGGTGTGTCTGTTGTTTGCGCCTTTTGGTGACAATGCCGCGACACTCGAGCGTTTTCTGCGCCAATGTCACCCTGGCATGCTGGTGGCTATGCCGGAATTGCACCGTGCCATGCAGGGGCAACCGGTTGCGGATCAGGTGATGCAATGGATGGTTGACGTCAGCGGCTTGCCGGTCAGTCTTATCGGCAAGCTCTATCGCATGGGACCCGTGCCCGTAAATGAAAGCGGGACCGTTGAATCGGCGACCGATGATCCGGACATTGAAGTCGAAGCCGGCGAGGGCAAGGTCAGTCCCTCGATGACGGATGAAGGGTTGGCAGGTCGTTGAAAGTGCAAGGATTGACAGCCCCGCGTGACACGGCCCGTCTCGCCCATGGTCCTTTGCCATGAAAGGCCCCCGTGAAACCGACTTCGCCTACCAGGCGGTGTACCGCTATCTGATCAGCCTGATCGGCGAAACCGCCAGCGATGAGCATGTGCGCCTGCCTTCCTTACGGCAATTGGCCGAGCGCCTGAATGTGTCGATCTCGACCATCCAGTACGCGTACTCGCTGCTGGAGAAAGAAGGGCGGGTGTATTCGGTGGCAAAGTCCGGCTATTACGCGCTGCCGACACCGTCCATCGGCACGCTCTACAGCGGCAACGATTTGCTCGAAAGCGTCTATATCAACGCTCGTCGCCCTGGGATGCTGGTGCTGAGCAGTGATGAGCCGGCATTGTTGCAGCCAATCGACAGTCCGTTGTTGCTACTGGAAAGAGAGCTGTTGCGTCAGTATCCGCGTCAGCCGCAACCGAATTCGCAGCCCTGCGGCGAACTGGAGTTACGCATGGCGCTGGCCGCACGCTACACCACCTCACCCATACGCTGCTGGCATGCCGATGACGTTTACATCGGGGCGGATCTTCGCGGTGTGCTGGAAATTCTGATCGCCGTGCTGTGCCTCAAGGACGCCGCTGTGGTGGTGGAGTCGCCTTGCGATTGGGGGATACTGCGCCTGTTTCAGACGGCGGGTGTGCGGGTGATCGAGTGGCCCTTGCTGGCCAATGGAAGCCTGCACCATGAGCGTCTCAAGGAGTTGCTGGAATACAAGTCGGTGCGCCTGGTGATGGTTTCATCCGGGTTGAACATGCCCCGTGGCAGCCGTGCACCGGACGACAACCGACAAGCCGTCGCGCAATTGCTGGAGCGTCATGACTGTTGGGTACTGGAAAACGATTGCTACGGTGAGCTTGATTTCGAGCCCGACGGACTGCGGTTTCGCGATCTGCTGGCCCCGGAACGGCTGATGGTGTTTTCCACGTTTGAGAAAATCATCGGCCCGGAGGCCCCCTACGGCTATCTGCTCTCACGCCATTTGGGCGCCGCATTGCAAAGGCAGTTTCTGCTGCGCGCCTTCCGCCTGTCTCCGATTCGCCAGAAAGCCATTGCCCGCCTGTACAGCAACGGGCGCATCGATCAGCACTTGCAAATGCTGCGGCGCCGGCTCAAGGACAGCAAGGTGCAGATGATCCAGCTGCTATGCGAGCGACTGGGTGATGCCCTGCAATTCGTCGAGCCCGAAGGTGGCGCCACAGTCTGGGTGCGTTCGATACGACGGGTCGATGTACGCCAGGTGTTCCAGCGCCTGCTCAAGCATCAGGTGGTGATCGCGCCGGGAGAGCTGTTCAGCCTCCAGGGCCTGCACACACAGCACCTGCGCTTGAGCCACGGCGTGGGCAGCGATCACGACCTGGCTACCGCACTGGGTTTGTTGGGGGATGCGTTGCGTCGGGAGTCGATCGACTGAGCAGGGTTGTTCGGGATTTATAACATTGCGCGTGGACAGAGCCGGGATCGATAACGTCGCGCCGCGGTCAAACTGCCAGTAAACTGCGTTCCAATTCCTGAACCACTCTATTCCAGAGGTTTTGCATGACACTCAGTCATTTTGCGGGTAAACCGGCACCGGCAGAATTGTTGGTCGACATCCCGCGACTGGTAACGGCGTATTACACCGGCCAGCCTGATGCCGCCATCTCGACCCAGCGCGTGGCGTTCGGCACGTCCGGGCACCGAGGCAGCTCCTTCGACCTGAGTTTCAACGAATGGCATGTGCTGGCGATCAGTCAGGCGATCTGCCTGTATCGCGAAGCCCAGGGCATTGATGGTCCGCTGTTCGTCGGCATCGACACTCATGCGCTGTCCACGCCGGCGGGCGCCAGCGCCCTGGAGGTGCTGGCCGCCAACGGCGTGACGGTGATGATCGCCGAAGGCGATGAATACACGCCAACGCCGGCCATTTCCCACGCGATTCTTTGCTATAACCGCGGGCGCACTTCGGGCCTGGCCGACGGCATCGTCATTACGCCGTCCCACAACCCGCCGCAAAGTGGTGGCTATAAGTACAACCCTACCAACGGTGGCCCGGCCGATACCCACATCACCAAGTGGATCGAAGCCAAGGCCAACGAACTGCTGGCCAACAAGCTCGCGGGCGTCAAGCGCATCAGCTACGAGCAGGCGCTGAAGACCAGCACCACCCATCGTCACGACTACGTGAACACCTACGTCGCCGACCTGATCAACGTGATCGATTTCGATGCGATCCGCGATGCCAAGCTGCGTCTGGGTGTCGATCCACTGGGTGGAGCAGGGGTGCGCTACTGGTCGGCGATTGCCGAGCATTACCGCCTGGATCTGGACGTGGTGAACAAGCAGGTTGATTCGACCTTCCGCTTCATGACCGTCGACTGGGATGGCCAGATTCGCATGGACCCGTCGTCCACTCACGCCATGCAAGGTCTGATCGGCCTCAAAGAGCGCTTCGACGTGGCGTTTGCCTGCGATCCGGATCACGACCGTCACGGTATTGTCACCCCATCCGGCGGCTTGCTGGCGCCGAACAACTACCTCGCGGTCTCTATCGATTACCTGTTCCAGAACCGTCCGCACTGGCGCGCCGATGCGGCCGTGGGCAAAACCGTGGTCAGCAGCGGCCTGATCGATCGCGTGGCCAAGCGCCTGGGTCGTCGCCTGTACGAAGTGCCTGTCGGCTTCAAGTGGTTTGCCGATGGCCTGTTCGACGGCTCCCTGGGCTTTGGTGGCGAGGAAAGCGCCGGTGCATCGTTCCTGCGCAAGGACGGTGGTGTCTGGAGTACCGACAAGGACGGCCTGATCCCGGCGTTGCTGGCAGCCGAAATGACCGCCCGCACCGGTCGTGACCCAAGCCAGGCCTATCGTGCCTTGACCGATGAGCTGGGCGAACCGTTCTCGGTGCGCGTCGACGCCAAGGCCAATCCAGAGCAGAAAGCCCTGCTGAGCAAGCTGTCGCCGGCACAGGTCACCTCGACCGAACTGGCGGGTGAGGCGATCCAGAGCATCCTCAGTCACGCGCCGGGTAACGACCAGGCGATTGGCGGCCTGAAGGTCATGACCGAGAACGGCTGGTTCGCGGCGCGTCCATCGGGTACCGAGGATATCTACAAGATCTATGCGGAAAGCTTTGTCAGTGATGCGCATCTGAAGCAGTTGGTGGCGGAAGCCCAAACCCTTGTGGATGGCGCGATTTCCGCGAAATAAGTGACGGCCTCTTCGCGGGCAAGCCTCGCTCCCACAGGTTTTGCGCAATCCTGTGGGAGCGGGCTTGCCCGCGATGACGGCAGTCCAGGCGGAAAAAATTTCAAACAAAAAGGGGCGACCATTCACGGTCGCCCCTTTTTTTGCCCGGCTTTTACCGGATCAAGCCAGATCCACCAACACGATTTCACTGTCCTCGATCGCCGTTACCCGCAGCACCTGCTCCTGGGCCACCGCAACACCGTCTCGAGCTTGTGCACGCAAGCCATTGACTTCAATGATACCGGTCGCGGGTACCAGGTACGCACGACGGCCAGCGTCCAGATGATATTCGGCGGTTTCCCCAGCCTTCAGGTTCGCCGCCACCAGTCGCGCGTCGGCACGAATGCGCAGGCTTTGATCGTCGCCCGACTTGCCGCTGGCCAGGGTCACAAAACCTTCGCGCTGGCCTTTGGGGAAGGGTTTGGCGCCCCAGGACGGTGCCAGGCCGGATTCGTTGGGAATGATCCAGATCTGGAAAATCTTGGTCGGCGTCGCTTCCAGGTTGTATTCGCTGTGGGCGATGCCGGTGCCGGCACTCATGACCTGAACGTCACCCGCTTCGGTGCGGCCCTTGTTTCCAAGGTTGTCCTGATGGCTGATGGCGCCTTCACGCACATAGGTAATGATTTCCATGTCCCGATGCGGGTGTTGCGGGAAACCGGTACCAGGGGCGATCACGTCGTCGTTCCACACCCGCAGGTTGCCCCAGTTCATACGCTGGGGGTCGTAGTACTCGGCGAACGAAAAGTGGTGATGGGCATCCAACCAGCCGTGGTGTGCGCCACCGAGCGAGTTGAAAGGTCTGAGTTCAAGCATGATCGTCTCCTGGAAAGGTTCGTCATGGGGCAAGGCGCCTGGGCCATGAAGCGAGACCGGTGGTTGATGACGGGCATCATCCTTCAGCCAACAATCGATAAAAAGCGTAAAAAATGCCTCATAACTATCGGATTGTTTGATGTGAAGTCATCTCGAAACACTCTCATCCAGCTTTCACTTCAACGTATAAGCCAATGAGTCATAAGCATTTCACTAGAACTCAAAGGCAAATGCAGACACCATAGCCTTCAACAGCCTCACACCCTGGAGTCCGTCCGCGTGTCGCAACACACCCCCGATCTTCCGCCTGAACTTCGTCCACTGGCCGAGATGCCGCTGCTCAAGCGCCTGGCTGCCCGTTTTTTCGGCCACGGCCTGACGCGCCTGCGTGCACAACACCGCGCGTCCTGGTTGCATGGCCAGGCGGATGGTTTCCGCAGCGGGCACATTGCCGGGGTGGAGTACGGCTACAAGGAAGGCAAGCTCGAAGGGTTGGAAGAAGGCCGACAGGTGCTGCTGATTCGCGATTCGCGCTCTACCGAGCATCGGCCGCCGAACATCGATGATCACCTGTTCGACGACTGGCGCCTGCCGCTGACCGCCGAGTTGAAAAAACGCATGAAGGCCGATGTCGCCCGACTGTTGCCGGCCCATGCGCAACCCAGCGCCGCCCAGTGGAAGATGATTTTCAGCGATACGCCTTCAACCTCGGTGATCGCCGGTGCCGGGGCCGGTAAATCGACGACGCTGGTCCTGCGCATTGTGCTGTTGACGCATTATCTGGGATTCGAGCTCAGCTCCATGACCGTGGTGACCTTCACCCGCGAGTCACGCAAGGATTTCATCAATAAGCTGATCGAGATCTTCGCGCTCTGGGGGCGGGCGCTCAGCTTCAAGGAAGCGCGGGATCTGGTGCGTACCTTTCACTCGCGGATTCTGCCGATGGTGCGCAGCCTGCCGGGTTTCGAGCGTCTGCAAGCTTTCGAAAACCTCAGCCTTCGTGCGCAAGGCGATGATGAACAGGTGGACAGCAACCCGTTCGAGCTGCGCATCAACGACGCCCAGCGCCAGCAGCTCAATGCCTGTTACCACGCCCTGTACACCCGCGATGAACGCTTCCGCGAATTGATCCAGCCATTGTCGCGCCACGCCTTGCAGCTCAAGGAACTGGAGCGCGATCACCCGGATGTGCAGAAACGCATGGCCGTAACCGAACTGGCGGCCAAGCGCGATGAAGAACTGTGCGACACGATCGAAGATTTGTGGTTTCGCGCCAAGGCTTGGCCGATCAAGGGCATTGAGCCGAACCGCCAGACCTTCGATATCAACGGCTCGACATTCCATAGTCACGGCTACATTCCGTCCCTGGACGCGTGGGTGGTGCTGGGGTTCGATCCACGGGAAAACCCGCAGGTCACCCGCCCGAACGCCAAGCTGACGGTACGCGCAGAGTGGGCAGTGAAGCGCACCCTGTTTCAAGCTTTCTGTCGTAAGCCATTGATATGGCTGGATAGTTACGAGTCATCAAAGCGTGTCTTGGCGTCACTGGCCGGCGATGCCAGTGCCGGGCCGGGCTTCGATTACAAGGTCAAGGGCGAACTTGCGTCTGCGCCGCTGTTGGATTGTTTTGTCGCCGCCGCCGGGTTTATCGAGAACCTCGGCCTGGATGTACCGAACGCCGTCAGCCAGATGAGCTTCGCCAAGGACGACCCGGACCGGTTTTTCTTCGAGGCCCTGAGCCTGTACTGGCGCGCTCTGGAAGACCATTTACTGGACCAGAAGCCGCCGATCATGACCTACAACCGGATGTTTGCCCTGTTCAGCGAGCACTCCCCGGAAAACCTCAAGCTGCTCAGCGATGAGCTGCTGCGACCGTTATCGCACCTGATGATCGACGAATTCCAGGACGTCTCCCCGCAAATCGTCTCCTGGATCCGCGCCAGCCTGGCCGAGATCCGCAGTCGCGGGCCGGCCATGCACGTGGGACGCGGAGCCCAGCGTTCGTCATTGCTTTGCGTCGGCGACGACTGGCAATCGATTTACGGGTGGCGCGGCAGTTCGCCGAGCTTTTTCATGGAGTTCAGCAAGGAATTCTCTTCGCCGAGCACCACCAAAGTCATGCTCAGCGACAACTACCGCAGCCACCAGCACATCATCGACGCCGCCGAGCACATCGTGCGGGCTGCGCCGGCGATTGCCGGCAAAAAGGCCAAGGCCAGTGGCGAACCCAGGGATTTGCTGCCGGTCAACGTGCTGGATCGTGACGACCAGGGCATGGCCAAGCGTTTGATTGAGCACTACCGAAAGGGCGATTCAATCTTGATGCTTTATCGAAAAAGTAGCGATAAGTTATTGATAGAAGAGAATATTCAGTCTGTAGTTAATGTGGATTCTAGCTTGCCCTACGAGGCGCGGCGCTTGAAGCAACTGACTTACCACAGTGCCAAGGGCTTGCAGGCTGATGCGGTGTTCCTGCTCGGTGATTGTCAGCACCTGACCAGTTCGCCTTACAAGAACCAGGTGTACCGCATGGCGGGTCTGGGCAAGGCCGGTGACAGTGAACCGTACGATAACGCGCAAAAGGACGAAATTCTGCGCCTGGCTTACGTCGGCATCACCCGGGCGGTGAGTCATTGCTACTGGTATGTCGATGGGCAGGATACCCAGGCTGCCAACATGCCCAAGGCGTCCGACCGAATCGGCAAGGGCAAGGCGTTCTTTGCTGATCATCGGCAGGCCAAAACCTCGGCGTAAGTCACTTGTAGGAGCGAGCTAGCTCGCGAAAAATGTCCAGACAACGCGTTATTCCAGACAGTGCGCGTTATCGTTGACGTCCATCGCGAGCAAGCTCGCGCCTACAGGGTTTTGTGTCAGGCATGAAAAAGCCCACATAAAGTGGGCTTTCAACTATCAAGAGACCTCAGGCATAACTTCTGAGCGCCATCGGTGGAATGAACGCTTCAAGTTCATCTTCTACCGCTTCGATTATTCGCTCGACATCGGCGGCATTCATGACCGTCGCACAAGGAATGCCGGCAATGGCGATCATGGTCTCGCCACTGGCCCGATCAAACAGACGGGCAATCATGCTGCCCGGGGCATCCATGCTCGCCTCGAAACCCATGGGATGAAAATGCCAGCGCATCAGCTGGCAGGCATTTGGAAAAGTGACCTTGCTGAACCCTTTATTCATGTGTTGCCCGCCTTCTTCATCGAGCGCTTCCTTTAGCTCATGTTAGGAGGGAAGAGCCTTCATTGGCTCAACCAGTGACAGACTTTAAAAGTAGCATCCGCATGTGAAAAAAATGTGTTTTTTTCAGTCCGTTTGGCGATTGCTGCATTTTTTTTGATTCAGGTCACTGTTCGAGCGCGGTTCCCCCTGCCGGACAGCCATTGAAGCGGGCGGGAAACTTGGGCAAGCTCGGTTTTTTTCGTCGAGACCTTTATGCACGTCGAGGATGATGGTCCGCTGCAAACCCAGGCCACGGGCGAGACGGTCATGCGCTATCACTTGCGCTGGAAACACCGGGATTTGGACGGGGTCATGGCGTTGTATCACCCCGAGATTCAGTACAGCGACTTTTTCCAGAACCGCGTCATGGGCCTGGACGAGCTGCGCGAGTACGTACGCAGCAGCATGCCCCGCGATCCGGATGAAGCGCTGGAGCATTCGGACCGCATTCGCCTGGATGGCAACACGGCATTCATTCAGTACCGCATCACCCTGCGCGGCGGCGAAGGCCTGGTATCGTTTCGCGCCAGCGAGGCCATCACCGTGCGCGATGGACTGATCTGGCGCGTCAACGAGTACGCCTCGCTGGTTCACGAGCAAACCACCAGCAAAACCGACGGTAAGCAACGCCCGGCGGTCAGTCGCCTCGGCTTGTCGCCACGCCAATTGAGTTTCATGGCTGACGACCTGCAACAGTACTTCCAGCGCCAGCAACCTTATCTCGATCCTGAGCTCGATCTGCAACGGGTGGCGAAGGAGTGCGGGTACAGTCGCAACCAGATTTCCTATCTGCTCAACCAGGTGCTCGGCCAGAGCTTCTATCGCTACGTCAACCAGGCCCGCCTGCAGCACCTGCTGGCGGCGCTGGAAAGCGCGGCGTCGCCGTTACGCATCGACGAATTGGCATTCGCCGCCGGCTTCAATTCACTGTCGGCGTTCTACAGCTGTTTTCGCCAGCACACCGGTCAATCGCCCAAGGCCTACGCCAAGCAAATTTCTTTGCGTGCACGCGCGCAAGACAGCCACTGAACCCGCGCACTAGGATCAACGCCATCGAAGTTTGAGTGGCGGAGTCTTGCATGCCGGCATGGCGCAGTATCAGTTTGTGGATGGACCAACTCGACGAGCCGCTGCTGGCACGTCCGGCGCTGGAGCAGGACCTGGACATCGACGTGGCGATCATCGGTGCCGGGTACACCGGGCTGTGGACCGCGTACTACCTCAAGCGTCAGGCACCGGACCTGAGCATTGCCATCATCGAGGCGCAAACCGCCGGTTTTGGCGCCTCGGGCCGTAATGGCGGCTGGCTGATGGGCAATCTGCTGGGTGAAGGCCGGCTGCTGGCGGGCCTCTCACCGGAACGGCGCCGGGCGTCCTACGACTTGCTGCACAACATCCCCGAAGAAGTACGGATTGTCCTGAAACGTGAAGGCATCGACTGTGATATGCGCCAGGGCGGGGCGCTGTATTGTGCCGCCCGCTACCCGGAGCAGGAAGCCAGTCTGCGCCAGTACCTGGACAAGCTCTATCGCCAGGGCCTCAACGAAAACGATTACCGCTGGCTCAGCCCGGAACAGCTTGCACAGCAGGTCCGGATCGCCAAACCCTACGGCGGCATCCATGCGCCCCACGTCGCGACCCTGCACCCGGCGAAACTGGCGCGCGGCCTGGCACGCACGGTCGAGCGCATGGGGGTCAGGATCTACGAAAACAGCCCGGTCACGCAGTGGCAGTCTGGCAGCCTGCGCACGGCGCAAGCCTCAGTACGCAGCCGCTGGGTGGTGCCGGCGGTGGAAGGCTATGCCGTTACGCTGCCGCCGTTGGGGCGCTATCAGTTGCCGGTACAAAGCCTGATCGTCGCCACCGAACCGCTGTCTGCCGCTACGTGGGACGTGATCGGTCTCAGTTACGGTCAGGCCTTCGGTGAAAGCAGCCGTCAGGTCACCTACGGTCAGCGCACGGCCGACAATCGGCTGATCTTTGGCGCTCGGGGCGGATACCAGTTTGCCGGCCGGCTGCGCCATGACTTCGACTTGACCCGCAGCGAGATCGAACTGCGGCGCTATCTGTTCGGCGAACTGTTTCCGCAACTCAAGAACGTGCGGATCACCCATGGCTGGGGCGGCAATCTGGGCATGTCCCGGCGTTTCAAGCCGCACATGCTGTGTGATCGCGCCAGCGGCATAGCCTTGTCCGGCGGTTACGGCGGCGAGGGCGTCGGTGCGAGCAACCTGGGTGGGCGAACCCTGGCAGACCTGATTCTGGAGCGCGACACCGAGCTGGTTCGCCAGCCGTGGGTCATTCCCCGGGGCGGGCTTACCGCGCTGAAGGCCTGGGAGCCCGAGCCGTGCCGCTGGCTCGGTTACAACGCGATCATCCGCAGTTTCGTTCACGAAGACCAGACCTTGGCCAACCCGGCCACCGCACCCTGGCGGCGCAGACTCGCCAGCGGGGTCGCGGGGTTCATGGAAGGTTTCATGCAGTAAACGGCGCGCGCTTCATCCATAGGCTTCATCGACAGGTACTCCCATGAGCATCACGCAATTCAAGAACACCGCAACCCTGAAGCTGGAAGAGTCGAACCCGGTCGCCGTGCCATTGGGCACGCCCGTGGCGGTGGCGTCGACCTCCAGCGTGGAACGCGACGACGGCGTCGAAACCGGCGTCTGGGAATGCACGCCCGGTCGCTGGCGGCGGCAGATCGTCGCCCAGGAGTTCTGTCACTTCATCCAGGGCCGCTGCACCTTCACCCCGGACGACGGCGAAACCCTGCACATAGAAGCCGGTGACGCACTGATGTTGCCGGCCAACACCCTCGGTATCTGGGATATCCAGGAGACCGTGCGCAAGAGCTACGTTTTGATTTTTTGAATCTTTGATTACCTGCCAACCCTTCCAATAAAAAAAGACCTACACAGGAATCGACCCATGTTCCGAAAGACACTGACCCTGGCACCACTGATGCTCGCCGCTGCAATCAGTCAGGCAGCGGAAACCGTCAAGATCTACAACTGGTCCGACTACATCGCGCCGGACACCACGAAGAACTTCCAGAAAGAAACCGGCATCGCCTTCACCTACGACGTGTACGACAGCAACGAAACCCTCGACGGCAAATTGATGACCGGCAAATCCGGTTACGACGTGGTGTTCCCGTCCAACCACTTCATGGCGCGACAGATCGAAGGCGGGGCACTGAAGACACTCGACAAGAGTCAATTGCCTAACTGGAAGAACCTTAATCCGGTGCTGCTCAATGCCTTGCAGACCAACGATCCGGGTAACGAGCATGGCTTCCCGTACCTGTGGGGCAGTACCGGCATCGGCTACAACATCGCCAAGGTCAAAGCGGTGCTGGGGGATAACGCGCCTGTGGATTCCTGGGATCTGATCTTCAAGCCGGAAAACATGCAAAAACTGCAGAAGTGCGGTGTGGCCATCCTCGATAACGGCCCGGAGCTGCTGCCCGCCGCGCTGAACTACCTGGGCCTGTCGCACCACAGTAAAAATCCGGAAGACTACAAAAAAGCCGAAGCGCTGCTGATGAAAGTCCGGCCGTATGTCAGCTATTTCCACTCATCCAAGTACACCAGCGACCTGGCCAACGGCGATATCTGCGTGGCGGTCGGATTCTCTGGCGACATCCTGCAAGCGGAGAATCGCGCCAAAGAAGCCAAAAATGGTATCGACATTGGTTATTCGATTCCCAAGGAAGGCGCCGCGATCTGGTTCGACATGGTCGCCATGCCCGCCGACGCCCCGGACGAAAAGGCCGGTTACGCCTTCATGAACTACCTGCTGCGCCCGGATGTGATGGCCGGCATCAGTAACTATGTGCACTACGCCAATGGCAACGAACAGGCAGACAGCCTGATCGACCCGGCCATCAAGAATGACACCAAGGTCTACCCGAGCCCGGAAATGATGGGGAAATTGTTCGCGCTGGAAGCGATGCCATTGAACATCGACCGGATCCGTACCCGGGTGTGGAACAAAGTCCGCACCGGCAGCTGACAGGCTCGTCCTGGCCATCGGGACAGGACGCCCTGTTGCGCGATCATCCGACGGGCTCGAGCGTACAACTCATTTGCTTCGAGCCCGGTATCTGTAACAAAGCCTCGTTGCCGGTTTGCCAGAAACTGTAGTTACCCCGGTAATCCTTGCCGTTGTATTGGGTAGCGTAATCATTCGGCACCTGGAGAAGGGTGGCAGAGGCGTTTGCCCATTTCAGGTACACGACACGCGGCTGCACATTAAAGAATGTGGCGGCAACCAACGCGTTGAGCCCGGCGCAACGAAAGGCGACCGGGCCATCGGTGAGTCTGCTTGGGTCTTTGGTTCGCACGATGGCCGAACCCTGGCGAAGCTGGTGCGCCCGCTCGGCATAGCTTTGGATCAGGCATGCCTTGGCGTCTGCCCCGGCGCCACACTGGTTGCGGGCGTCGACCCAGAACCGCTGTTCGATCTCGACCTTGTCCGGACGCGGGACCGAATGATCGTCCGTGAGCGCCAGGCGATAAAGGCGCGTCAGCTCGATCTCCATCTGCTTGAGTTGCGGGTCGCGACAGATGAGCTTCTCGGCAGGTGCGCTGGCCCTGGCGCAGTCGAAGCTGGTTGTGATGACCGTATAAGTCCCGGCATTCGCACAAAGGCTCGTTGTCGCACACGCGCTGGCGGCGATGAGAGCGGCCAAAAAGGGCGTGACCATTTTCATATCGGTTTCAACCGGATCATTTCGTGAGGCCCGTCTTTAGTTCACAGGGCTGTATCGCAGTTTAAGGCAGTGTGCGAAACCTGCCACATCGGAGAGGGTTCGCGGGAGCGATAGCGCCGGTTGGCCAGAGCTGGACAAGGTTGGCGCATATCCTGTGGGAGCGAGCCTGGTCGCGAAGAGCGATAACGCGGACTCTAGTCTTCCTGGCGAATCGTGGTCACTTCATCAGCCTTGACCTTGACCTTCGCCCCGGAAATATCCTCGAACTCGAAGAAGCCGTCCTTGGTCTTGGTTTTCGGCATGTCCTTGGTCAAATACTGGGTGCCATTCTGCAGGGTGACCACCGTTGGCGTGGAGCACCCGGTCAGCATCATAAAAGCCGCTGCTGCCAAGGGAAAACCCAGAGTCTTGATGTTCATATCCACCTCTAACACTTCAAAAAGAACGCAGCGACTGTCGCGTTCGACAGCACCTCTATCGCGGTTGGTGCAACGGATCGGGAGAAAGTTCGACGCTGCGGAAAAAATTTCCTGACAACGCCTCCGCCCATCCTTTTCCGATTGCACCGGGCGGGGCGTTGCTGGTATCTGTACGCATAACCAGTACTCGCTCGCCATGGCCCATTTTCCCGTGACCGCAAACCCCCTCGACGATCCGTTCTATTACTTGAACAACTTCATGCAAGTGCTTGATTGGCTTGAGCATCGCTATGCCGATGTGTTGAGCGTCGAGGAGCAACGGTTCATCGACGCGTTCAATGGCTTGCCCCGTGAATCCCGGGCGTTGCTGGTCAGGATGGTGATGCGCAAGGGCATTCATTTCAGGTGCAGCAAACTGCATTACGTTGAAATCGGTGACATCGCCAGCGCAGCCGAACCGCTTGTGGTACTGGGTTGGGTCGATGAACAGCTGCCGTTGTCGGTCGAGGAGCTGTTCGACCTGCTGCTCAAGGCAGAAATCGTTGATTGGCTGGGCAGCGCCATTGAGCAGCCCAAGGGCAAAAAGGTCGATTGGTTGCCGGCACTGATCGAGCAATTTCCCGAGTCGCGCAGCTTCGCTCAATGGTGCCCGTCGCTGAACGACCGCCTGTTCAGTTTGACCATCATGGGCCTGTGCGATCGCTTGCGCTTGATGTTTTTCGGCAATCTTTATCAGGACTGGTCGGAATTCGTGTTGGCCGACCTGGGCATCTTTACCTACGAAAAAGTCGAGTTCTGTGCGGATTCCCGGGGTCTTCGCAGCCGTGAGGACGTGGATGCCTGCATGTTCCTTCATCAATGCCAGCAGCACTTCGAGGCTGGAGAGGCAGTGGTCGATGTGGTCGAGCAGATCAACGGGCTGACGCTGACCAATCCCTGGCTGCAAAGACGTCGTGACAAGCTGCTGTTCCAGATCGCCCAACACTGCGAACGCATGGCGGACTTTTCCATGGCGCTGGCGTTGTACCGCCAATGCGCCTATCCGGGCTCACGTCAGCGGCTGATCCGCGTGCTGGAGCGCTGCGGAAAATATGAACTGGCCCTGGACCTCGCCACCCAGGCCGAACAATCGCCACAAAGCGCCGCCGAACAACAGCAATTGCTGCGCATGGTGCCCCGGCTGCGGCGCAAGCTGGGCGGGCCACCCGTGAAGCGTCCGTCTGCGCGGGAAATGTTGCGCCTGGAGCTGCAATTGCCCCGGACCGACCCGGAGATGTCGGTGGAGTTTTACGTTCAGGCGCACCTGGCGCAAGCGTCGGCGCCGGTGCATTACGTCGAAAACAGCCTGATCAACTCACTGTTCGGCCTGTTGTGCTGGCCAGCCATTTTCGCGCCGCTGCCGGGAGCCTTTTTCCACCCGTTCCAGCGCGGTCCGGTGGATTTGCTCAACGAGGACTTCCATGAGCGACGGGCCGAACTGTTCAAAGCCTGCCTGGCGGAACTGGACGACGGTCGTTATCTGTCGACCATTCGCAGGCGCTATAGCGAAAAATGGGGCGTGCAATCGCCCTTCGTCTTTTGGAACGTACTGAGCGACGAATTGCTGGAGCTAGCCCTGGACTGCTTGCCGGCCGAGCACCTCAAGCACTGGTTCAACCGGCTGTTGCTCGACATCAAGGCCAACCGCGCCGGCATGCCGGACCTGATCCAGTTCTGGCCTGAGCAAAAAACCTACCGCATGATCGAAGTCAAAGGCCCGGGGGATCGTCTGCAGGACAACCAACTGCGCTGGCTGGAGTTCTGCCATGAACACTGCATGCCGATTGCCGTGTGCTACGTGCAATGGGCGGAGCAGGGCGCTTGAGCTACAGCATCGCGGTGCGGGCGCTGTGTGAGTTCACTGCCAAGGTCGGCGACCTCGACCTGCGCTTCACGCCGTCTCCGACCGCGCTGGAAGGCATCGTCGGCCATCGCACGGTGGCGTCCCGGCGCAGCGAGGGCTATCAGAGCGAGGTCGCGCTCGAAGGCTTCTATCAGAATCTGAAGGTCAAAGGTCGGGCGGATGGCTACGATCCCGCGCAAAACTGCCTGGAAGAGGTCAAGACCTACCGCGGCGACTTGAGCAAACAGCCGGTCAATCACCGTCAACTGCACTGGGCTCAAGCGAAAATCTACGGGTGGCTGATGTGCCGCAAACTTGAGCTTGGGCAGATCAATCTGGCGCTGGTGTATTTCGACATCGTCAGCGAAAAGGAAACCTGTCTGGTCGAGACTTTCAGCGCCCCGCAGCTGCAGCAATTCTTCGAAGACCATTGCGCTCGGTTCCTGCACTGGGCCGAGCGGGAAATGGCCCATCGCGAGGGGCGCAACCGGGCGGCGCAGGCGCTGACGTTTCCCCATGTCGATTTTCGACCCGGGCAGCGTCATCTCGCTGAATCGGTGTTCAAGGCCGTCAGCACCGGCCGTTGCCTGATGGCCCAGGCGCCGACGGGGATCGGCAAGACCGTCGGCACGCTGTTCCCGATGTTCAAGGCCCTGGCGCCACAGCAGCTGGACAAGGTGTTCTTTCTCACGGCGAAGACCCCGGGGCGCAAACTGGCTCTGGATGCGGCGCAGGTCATCATTGACAGTGCCGATGCTCCGCCCTTGCGCGTTCTGGAGATGATTGCCCGGGACAAGGCCTGCGAGTACCCGGACAAGGCGTGCCATGGCGAATCCTGCCCGTTGGCCCAGGGTTTCTATGACCGCTTGCCGGCCGCGCGCCAGGCCGCCAGTGAACTGAACCTGTTGGATCAAAGTGCATTGCGCACGATCGCCCTGGCGCATGGGGTATGTCCGTATTACCTGAGTCAGGAAATGGCCCGTTGGGTCGACGTGGTGATTGCCGATTACAACTATTACTTCGACTTCAGCGCGTTGCTGTTCGGGTTGGCCCAGGCCAATCAGTGGAACGTCGCGGTACTGGTGGACGAGGCCCACAATCTGGTGGAGCGCGCACGGCAGATGTACAGCGCCAGCCTCGATCAGGCGACCCTCGACACGGTACGAAAAACCGCTCCCGAGCCGTTGAAAAAGCCGCTCCAGCGGGTCAATCGCGAATGGAACGCCCTGCATAATCAGCAGCAGGGCGCCTATCAGGCTTATGACAAGACCCCGGAAAAACTGCTCCAGGCGATGTCATCCTGCAGTGCCAGCATCGGCGACTACCTCAACGATCACCCGCAAGGGCTGGACAGCACCCTCCAGGGTTTTTACTTCGACTTGTTGCAGTTCAGCCGTGTGGCTGAGCTCTTCGACGAACATTTCCTGTTCGATATCAGCAAACGCGACCTTGAGCGCAAACGACAACGCTCGCAGCTGTGCCTGCGCAACGTGGTGCCTGCCAGCTTCATCGGGCCGCGCCTGACGGCTGCACGCAGCACCGTGCTGTTCTCGGCGACGCTCAGCCCGCGCCACTATTACGCCGATCTGCTGGGCACGCCGGCGAACACAGTGTGCATCGACGTCGAATCGCCATTTGACGCCGACCAGTTGCAGGTTCACATCGTCAGCCGGATTTCCACCCGGTTCGTCCATCGCCAGGCGTCCGTGGCGCCGATTGTCGAGTTGATCGCCAACCAGTTCAGCCAGCGCCCGGGCAACTACCTGGCGTTTTTCAGCAGCTTTGATTATTTGCAGCAAGTGTCGCAGTTGCTGGCCGAACGACATCCGGGGATCAGGCAGTGGTCGCAGTCCCGGGGCATGGCAGAAGCGCAACGCCAGCAATTTCTCGATCAGTTCACCGAAGGTAGCGAAGGCATCGGTTTTGCGGTGCTGGGCGGGGCATTCGGCGAAGGCATCGACTTGCCCGGTGCACGGCTGATCGGCGCGTTCATCGCCACCCTGGGACTGGCGCAATTCAATCCGGTCAACGAACAGCTGAAACGGCGCATGGCCGCGATTTTCGGTACCGGCTACGACTACACCTACCTGTATCCCGGCGTGCAGAAAGTGGTGCAGGCTGCCGGGCGAGTGATCCGTACGCAGCAGGACCAGGGCGTGGTGATGCTGATCGATGATCGTTTTGGCGAGAGCAAGGTCAGGCAATTGCTGCCGCGCTGGTGGTCGATTGGCAAATCGCTTGCTTGAGGCATCGGGGTTGCTCGGGTGAGCGCCGAAGTTTCGGCTTTTCAAATCGACAGTTTGTCGCATACTCCAGAAAAACAAGCATGACGCGAGAATTCAATGAGCGAGGATCGAGCCAAAGTGGACGTAAGCGATGAGACTCGCTTCCGTCTGCTGATCGATGCAGTGGTCGACTACGCGATCTACATGATTGATCCCGACGGCATCATTACCAGCTGGAATGCGGGTGCCAGGCGGTTCAAGGGGTATGAGGAGGCCGAGATTCTCGGTCAGCATTTCTCGCGGTTCTACACCGACGAGGATCGCCAGGCCGGTTTGCCGCAACGGGCGCTGGACACGGCGATTCGCGAAGGGCGTTTCGAAGGCGAGGGCTGGCGTGTGCGCAAGGACGGCACCCACTTCTGGTCCCATGTGGTGATCGATCCGATCCGCGATCCCTCGGGCCGGTTGCTGGGGTTTGCCAAGATCACCCGCGACCTGACCGACCGCAAAATGGCCGAGGAAACCCTCAAGCAAAGCGAACAGCAATTTCGCTTGCTGGTGCAAAGCGTCACCGATTACGCCATCTACATGCTCGCCCCGGATGGCCGCGTGACCAACTGGAATCCTGGCGCCCAGCGCATCAAGGGTTATACGCCCGAAGAGGTCATTGGCCAGCACTTTTCCATGTTTTACACCCCCGAGGATCGCGAAGCCGGCGAGCCGCTGCGCACCCTGGACGTTGCGGTGCGCGAAGGGCGGTTCGAAAACAAGGGCTGGCGCCTGCGCAAGGATGGCACGCGGTTTTTCGCCCATGTAGTGGTGGACCCGATCTGGGGGGACACGGGCACATTGCTCGGGTTCGCCAAGATCACCCGTGATATCACCGAGGCGGCACAAGCGCAGCAAGCCCTCGAGCAAACCCGCGAGGCGCTGTTCCAGGCGCAGAAAATGCAGGCCATCGGCCAGCTCAGTGGCGGGATTGCCCACGACTTCAATAATTTGCTGACCGTGATTCTCGGCAATCTGGAAATCGTCCGTAAGCGCATGCCAGACGATCCGAGAATGACCCGTCTGCTGGACAACGCCGTCCAGGGCGCCTTGCGTGGCGTCTCCCTGACCCAGCGCATGCTGGCGTTTGCCCGGCGCCAGGAACTCAAGGCCGAAGCCGTCGAAATACCGAAGCTGGTGGAGGGCATCACCGGTCTCCTGCGCAGCTCTCTGGGGCCTACGGTGAAAATCGAAACCCGCTTTACGCCAGAACCCGAGCCGGTGCTGGCCGACGTCAATCAGCTTGAGCTGGCGGTTCTAAACCTGGCGACCAATGCGCGCGATGCGATGCCCAATGGCGGAACCATCGTGCTTGGCACGCGCACGGAAGTGGTCCTGGACCATCCCCATTCATCCCTGGTAGCGGGGCGCTACGTGTGCTTCTCCATCACCGACACAGGGGAAGGCATGGATGACGCTACCCTGTCTTCGGCAATGGACCCGTTTTTCACCACCAAAGGTGTCGGCAAGGGGACGGGGCTGGGTCTGTCGATGGTGCATGGCTTTATCGAACAGATGGGCGGGCGCTTCCTGCTCAAAAGCGAGAAGGACAAAGGCACCACCGCCGAACTCTGGCTGCCGGTCGCCAAGGCCGGTTCGGTGACCGGGCCACAGGTCACGGAGCCGGACGCACCGCAGGTTCAGCGACTGAATGTACTGGTGGTCGATGACGACAGCCTGGTGTTGACCAGCACCTGCCTGTTGCTGGAAGACCTGGGACATAATGTCAGCATCGCCGAATCGGCTGCCCAGGCGCTGCAGTTACTGGAAAGCGAGCAGCACTTCGATCTGGTCATCACTGATATGGCCATGCCGCAAATGAATGGCGCGCAGTTGGCGCAGGCCATCCAGATCATGATGCCGAACCTGCCGATCATCCTCGCCACGGGGTATGCCGAACGCCTGGATGGCTTCGCGGCCAGACTCCCACGCCTGTCCAAGCCCTTTACCCAGATAAACCTGGTGGACATCATCGCTGCGGCGATGAAGTGAGTCGTCGGTTGTGTTGCTCATATCGCGCCAGCAACGGCTGGGTGCTGATGCCGTGCAACAAAATGCTCAAGGCCACCACCGACAGCGTCAGGTCGGTACACAGGCCGGCCACCGCTGGCGGGAGATCGTGGTTCAAGGCGTAGAACAGATAATAAAAGCTACCGATACCGCGAATCCCGAACCAGCCGATCAAAAGACGTTGCCGGCCGTTCAGCAAACTGCCCCAAGGCACGAGCGCGACGCTCAGGGGCCGAATTACGCAGAACAGCACCAAAGAAATCGCCAGTGCACGCCAGTCCCAGTGCCCGATCAGTACCACCCCGAGCAGGGTCACCAGAAACACTTCCATGGCCCGTTCGACCAGGCCGCCGAAAGACAGCATGTCACCGATCATGATGCCGGCGGCGACCTGGCCCTCCTCAAGATTCGCCACATCGCCATGCACGGCGGCATCGGGCTCGACATTCTGATGACCGACCACCGCTTGCACCAAGTGTTCGGCCGGCGGTTGGGCGTGCCCCGTTGACTTGACCTCGGCCCGACGCAAGCCCAGACCGGCGGCGAACACCGAGAGAAAGCCGTAGCCATGAACCGCCTCGGCCGCGACATAGGCCAACGCAATCAGGGCGAACGTCAGGTAATCGTTGGGGGAGAGGGTGCTGTCGGCATTGCGGATGCGCATCGACAGGGTCAGGCGTCCGATGCCGCGTCCCATGCAGTAGCCGATCAGCAAACCGGCGGGCACAGCCCATAACAGACGTTTGAGCGCCCAATCATCCAGCCAGGCACCGGACGAACCCTCGCTTTGTTGCAAGAACAGCAAACCGAGGATCACAAACGGAAAAGCGATGCCGTCATTGAGACCGGCTTCGCCGGAGAGCCCGAAACGTACCGGGTCGTCATCCTTGGCATCGTTGACCTGCACCAGGGACGCGAGTACCGGATCGGTGGGCGCCAGAATCGCGCCGATCAGTAATGACGGCCCCCACGCCAGGCCGAAGGCAAAGTGCAGTAACAGGCAGACACCGGTAATGCTCAGCAGCATCACCGGCCCCGCCAGGCCGAACGCCACCCGCCACTTCCTGTCCTTGAGCGGCAGTCGCAGCTTGAGCCCGCAGACGAACAGCGAAAACAGCACCGCCACTTCCGTCAGGTGCTCCATCCAGACCGCCGCATCCTTGATATCCAGCCTGAGCCAGCCCAGGCCCGCCGGCCCGATCGCCACCCCCAGGGCCAGGCACACGGCCGAAGTGGTCACCGGCAGCCAGCGCAGGTACGACGAGGTGAGTGCCAGCGTCAGTAACACGGCACCCAACACCGCAACCCAGGCGATAAAGCTCATGGCCGGGCGATCTTGCCTTCAAGGCGTCCCGAGCCTTTGTAGCTTTGCCCGCCACAGTCCATTTTGCGCTGGGAGCCGGGGACGGGCTGCTGTTGTTTGGGGAAGGGTGGTTTTGGATAGTCGGTCATCATTGATCTCCGGTCTCAGCGTGGGGAGTCAAAGGGTTGACCGTTTTGTTCTGGCTTGAGTTCGGTTGGATTCCAGATGGCTTGCAAGGCAATTACAAACGCATCGGACCCTGTGGGAGCGGGCTTGCCCGCGATAGCGGAGTGTCAGTCGACACAAACGTTGACTGTGCCGGCGTCATCGCGGGCAAGCCCGCTCCCACAGGTAGTTTCAGCGTTTCAGATGGCGAATCAGGTGTTGAGGCTACGCAAGCTGCGCTCCATCCGCGCAATCCCTTCCTCCAGCAACGACCGTGGGCAGCCGAAGTTCAGGCGCACGAACTGTTTGCAGTCATCGCCGAAATCCAGGCCCGGGCTCAGCCCGACTTTTGCCTGTTCGAGGAAGAACTGCTGCGGGTTGTCCAACCCCAGCGCCGTGCAGTCGAGCCAAGCCAGGTAGGTGCTTTGCGGCACGTTCATGGTGATGCCCGGCAGGCGGCTGCGCACGGCGTCGACCAGGTAGTCGCGATTGCCTTGCAGATAAGCGCTCAACTCGGCCAGCCAGGGGCCGGCCTCGCTGTAGGCCACCCGGGTGGCTTCCAGGCCCAGCGGGTTGACGCTGTCGACCATGCCGCAACGGGCGTGGTTGACCCGCTCGCGCAGATGGCGGTCCTGAATGATCATGAACGAGGTTTTCAACCCGGCGATGTTGTAGGCCTTGCTGGCCGACATCAGGGTGATGGTGCGCTGGGCGACTCGTGGGCTCAGGGTCGCTATCGGAATGTGTTTGCGCCCGTCGAAGCACAGTTCGGCATGGATCTCGTCGGAGATGATCCAGGCATCGTGCTCCTGGCAGATGTCGGCGATGGCTTGCAGTTCTTCCCGAGGGAACGCCTTGCCCAGCGGGTTGTGCGGGTTGCTCAGCAGCAGGGCGCCACCGCCTCGCAGCGACTGGCTCAGAGTGTGCAGCGGGGTGGCGTAGGTGCCGTCCGCTTGCGTGTCGAAATTCAGCTCGACCTTGTTCAGGCCCCAATGGCCCGGCGCATGGCGCAGCGGCGGGTAGTTCGGGACCTGCACCACGACATTCTGTTGCGGTTGCACCAGCGCCTTGAGCGCCATGTTGAAGCCCGACTCGACCCCCGGCAGGAAGATCAGTTCTTGCGGTTCGACACGCCAGGCGTACTTGTTCCACAGGTCGGCAACGATGGCCTCGCGCAGGTTGTCCGGGGCTACGCTGTAGCCGACCATCGGGTGTTCAAGACGCTTTTGCAGGGCCTGGATGATCATCGGTGGCGCGGCGAAATCCATGTCGGCAACCCACATCGGCAATACGTCGGCCGGGTAGCGGCTCCATTTGGTGCTACCGGTGTTGTGGCGGTCGAACACCTGATCAAAATCGAAAGTCATGCGCGGTCTCGTAACGGCAGGATTGGATATGGCGCCATGATAAGCGCCAATCCCCTGTGGGGGCGAGCCTGCTCAATAGTCATAAAACACAAACCCTGTGGGAGCGGGCTTGCCAGCGATGACGGCGGCACAGTCAAAATTGATGTTGGCTGACCGACCGCTATCGCGGACAAGCCCGTTCCCACAGGTTTCGACAAACGGCCGACGGTCGGTTTTCACACAGCTTGTCAGTGTGTTGACTAAAGTTTGAGATGTCGGCAGCCCGTCTGCCGCGACCGTGATTGTCCAGAAAAATCCGGCAAAGCACCGGATCTCCACCTGATCAGGAGTGCACGATGGACCTCAGCCGTCGTCAGTTCTTCAAGGTCGCCGGTATCGGCCTTGCAGGCTCTAGCCTGGGCGCGTTGGGCATGGCCCCGACGCCTGCCTTTGCCGAACAGGTGCGTCATTTCAAGCTCGCCCACACCCATGAAACCCGCAACACCTGCCCGTATTGCTCGGTCGGCTGCGGGTTGATCATGTACAGCCAGGGCGATGCGGCGAAGAATGTCGCGCAAAACATCATTCACATCGAAGGTGACGCCGACCACCCGGTCAACCGCGGCACCCTGTGCCCCAAAGGCGCCGGCCTGCTGGACTTCATTCACAGCCCCGGACGCCTGCAATACCCGCAAGTGCGCAAACCCGGCAGCGACGAGTGGACGCGTGTTTCCTGGGATGAAGCGCTGGATCGCATCGCCGACCTGATGAAGGCCGACCGCGACGCCAACTTCATCGAGACGAACGCCCAGGGCCAGACGGTGAACCGCTGGCTGACCACCGGTTTCCTCGCGGCATCGGCGGCATCCAACGAAGCGGGCTACATCACCCACAAGGTCATTCGCAGTCTCGGCATGCTGGGGTTTGATAACCAGGCGCGTGTCTGACACGGCCCGACGGTGGCAAGTCTTGCCCCGACGTACGGCCGTGGTGCCATGACCAATACCTGGACCGATATCGCCAACGCGAATCTGGTTCTGGTGATGGGCGGCAACGCAGCAGAAGCGCACCCATGCGGCTTCAAGTGGGTGACCGAAGCCAAGGCGCACAACAAGGCGCGGCTGATCGTGGTCGATCCGCGTTTTACCCGGACCGCCTCGGTGGCCGACTATTACGCGCCGATCCGCACCGGCACCGACATTGCCTTCATGGGCGGGCTGATCAACTACCTGCTCACCGAGGACAAGATCCAGCACGAATACGTGCGCAACTACACTGACGTGTCGTTCATCGTCAAAGCCGGCTATGGCTTCGAGGATGGCATTTTCAGTGGCTATGACGCGGCCAAGCGCCTCTATACCGACAAATCCGGATGGGGTTATGAACTCGGTGCGGACGGTTTCGTCAAGGTCGACCCGACCCTGCAGGACCCGCGCTGCGTCTATCAATTGATGAAACAGCACTACAGCCGCTACAGCCTCGAACTGGCGAGCCAGATTTGCGGCATGCCGGTCGATGCCATGCAGAAAATCTGGGAAGAAATCGCCACTTGCTCGACACCGGGCAAGACCATGACGATTCTCTACGCCCTGGGCTGGACCCAGCATTCGATCGGCTCGCAAATCATCCGCAGCGCGGCGATGGTGCAACTGCTGCTGGGCAACGTCGGCATGCCGGGCGGTGGCGTGAATGCCTTGCGCGGGCATTCCAATATCCAGGGGCTGACCGACCTGGGCCTGTTGTCCAACTCGCTGCCGGGCTACCTCACGCTGCCCGGCGATGCCGAGCAGGATTACAACGCCTATATCGTCAAACGCACGCAAACACCGCTGCGTCCCGGGCAGCTGTCCTATTGGCAGAACTACCGCAAGTTCCACGTCAGCCTGATGAAAGCCTGGTACGGCGCCAATGCCACGGCCGAGAACAACTGGGGCTACGACTACCTGCCGAAACTGGACATTCCCCAGTACGACATCCTCAAGGTCTTCGACCTGATGGGCCAGGGCAAGGTCAACGGCTACATGTGCCAGGGCTTCAACCCCATTGCCGCGTTGCCCGACAAGAACCGGGTGATGACGGCGCTGGCCAAGCTCAAATGGCTGGTGGTGATGGATCCGCTGGCCACCGAAACCTCGGAGTTCTGGCGGCATGTCGGGCCGTTCAACGATGTGAAGAGCGCCGATATCCAGACCGAAGTGATTCGCCTGCCCACCACCTGTTTCGCCGAGGAAGACGGTTCGCTGGTCAACAGCAGCCGCTGGTTGCAATGGCACTGGAAAGGCGCCGACGGCCCGGGCGAGGCGCGCACCGACGTGCGGATCATGAGCGAGTTGTTCCTGCGCCTGCGTCAGCGTTACCAGGCCAACGGCGGTGCCTGGGCCGAGTCGATCCTCAAGCTGTCGTGGCCCTACAAGATTGCCGACGAGCCTTCGCCGGAGGAACTGGCAAAAGAAATCAACGGCAGCGCCACCACCGATTTCACCGACGCCACGGGCGCGGCGATCAAGGCCAATGCGCAACTGTCCGGCTTCGGGCAGCTCAAGGACGACGGCAGCACCGCGTCCGGTTGCTGGATTTTCTGCGGCAGCTGGACCGAGACGGGCAACCAGATGGCCCGGCGCGATAACAACGATCCGTTCGGCATGCATCAGCATCAAGGCTGGGCCTGGGCCTGGCCGGCCAACCGGCGGATTCTCTACAACCGCGCCTCGGCCGATCCGCAAGGCAAACCGTGGGACGAGAAAAAACGCCTGGTGTGGTGGAACGGCAAGGCCTGGGGCGGCACCGATGTGCCGGACTACAAGGCCGATGTGGCGCCGGAAGCGGGGATGAATCCGTTCATCATGAACCCCGAAGGCGTGGCGCGGTTCTTTGCCGTCGACAAGATGAACGAAGGCCCGTTCCCCGAACACTACGAGCCTTTCGAAACCCCAATCGGCATCAACCCGTTGCACCCGCAAAACAAGAAAGCCACCAGCAACCCGGCAGCGCGGATCTTCGATTCGGTATGGGACACGCTCGGCGTGGCCAAGGATTATCCGTACGCCGCCACCAGCTATCGGCTGACCGAGCATTTCCACTTCTGGAGCAAGCACTGCAGGCTCAACGCGATCAGCCAGCCTGAGCAATTCGTCGAAATCGGCGAAGTGCTGGCCAAGGAGAAGGGCATCGTCGCCGGTGACCGTGTGCGCGTCAGTTGCAAGCGCGGGCACATCGAAGCGGTGGCGGTGGTGACCAAGCGAATCCGGCCGTTGCAGGTCAACAATCAGGTGGTGCATCAGATCGGGATCCCGCTGCACTGGGGCTTTACCGGCCTCACGCGCCACGGTTACCTGACCAACACCCTGGTGCCGTTCCTCGGCGATGGCAACACCCAGACCCCGGAATCCAAGTCATTCCTGGTCAACGTGGAGAAAATCTAAATGGCCAGCCAAGACATCATTGCCCGCTCGGCCACCACCACCGTGCCATCCTCGGTGCGTAACCTGGAGGAAGTCGCCAAGCTCATCGACACCACCAAGTGCATCGGCTGCAAGGCCTGCCAGGTCGCCTGCTCGGAATGGAACGAGCTGCGCGACGAGGTCGGCCATAACCTCGGTACCTACGACAACCCGCAGGATTTGAGCGCAGAAACCTGGACCCTGATGCGCTTCACCGAACACGAAACCGATGCCGGCAACTTCGAATGGCTGATCCGCAAGGACGGTTGCATGCACTGCGCCGAGCCCGGTTGCCTGGCGGCGTGCCCCAGTCCCGGGGCGATCATCAAGCACGCCAACGGCATCGTCGATTTCGACCAGGACCACTGCATCGGCTGCGGTTACTGCATCACCGGTTGCCCGTTCAACATTCCGCGCATTTCGCAGAAGGATCACAAAGCCTACAAATGCACGCTGTGCTCGGACCGGGTGGCCGTAGGGCTGGAGCCGGCCTGTGTGAAAACCTGTCCGACCGGCGCCATCGTGTTCGGCACCAAGGAAGACATGAAGGAGCATGCCGCCGAACGCATCGTCGACCTCAAGAGCCGTGGTTTCGATAACGCCGGCCTATATGACCCGGCTGGTGTCGGCGGCACCCATGTGATGTACGTGCTGCACCACGCCGACACGCCGAAGCTGTATGCCGGTCTGCCGAGCGACCCGGTGATCAGTCCCCTGGTCGGCCTGTGGAAAGGCCTGAGCAAACCCCTGGCGCTGCTGGCGATGGGCGCGGCGGTGCTGGCCGGGTTCTTCCACTACGTGCGCGTCGGGCCGCAGGTGGTCGAAGAGGATGAGCTGCCCCACGGCCCGGACCCGGCGGTGCATGAAATCGATCCAGCGGTGCACACCTATGATCCCAAGCACCCTCCGAAGACAGGGGACCGATCATGATCCGCAAGCAGATCCTTCGCTACACCGCCAACCAGCGCACCAATCACTGGCTGGTGGCGATTCTGTTTTTGATGGCCGGGTTGTCCGGGTTGGCGCTGTTTCATCCGGCGCTGTTCTGGCTGAGCAACCTGTTCGGTGGCGGCCCCTGGACACGTATCCTGCACCCGTTCATGGGCGTGTTGATGTTCCTGCTGTTTCTCGGCCTGGTGGTGCAGTTCTGGCGCGCCAATTACTTCATCAGCAATGACCGGTTGTGGCTGCGACGCATCGACCGGGTGATGCGCAACGAGGAGGAGGGCGTACCACCGATCGGCAAGTACAACCCGGGGCAGAAGTTGCTGTTCTGGACTTTACTCCTGTGCATGCTGGTGCTGCTGTTCACCGGGTTGGTGATCTGGCGCGCGTACTTCAGTGAGTACTTCGGCATCACCAGCATTCGCTGGGCGATGCTGCTGCATGCACTGGCCGGTTTCGTGCTGATCCTGAGCATCATCGTGCACATCTACGCCGGAATCTGGATCAAGGGCTCGGTCAACGCGATGATGCATGGCTGGGTCAGCCGCGCCTGGGCGCGCAGGCACCATGAACTGTGGTACCGGGAAGTCACCCGTGACGAGCGCCCCGAGCCGCCGTTGAACAAAAAAGGATAAGGATTTGGCGACCATCCTCGAACCCGGACAAATCGAAGCGGCGGCTGGTTCGCCGCCGTTTCTGCACCTGCCGCCGCACAACCTGTTCAGCCTGCGCGCCGAGCGCCTCGAGTATCTGGCCCAAGGGCATCAGGACGTGAGACATCCGCTGGCCGATTACCTGCAGCTGCTGGCCGGGGTGTGCCGGGCGCAACAGCAAGTGCTGGATGACCCGCCGCTCGGCGAACCCCTCGACCGACAACGCATCGAGCTGTGCCTGCAGCACGGACTGCCGCCATTCGCCGCCGACAGCCTGAGCCGCGAGGACGATTGGCAGGTGTATTTCGATGCCTTTTTGCAACGCTACACCGCCCCCGAACAACCCGCCGTGGCCGAGGCGCTGGACACCTTGCGTCAAGCCGCCCCCGGACAACGCCGGGCCTGGGCGGTGGCACTGGTCAGTGGCCAGTATTCGCTGGTGCCGGCAGCTTTGGTGCCGTTTCTCGGCGCGGCCTTGCAAACCGCCTGGAGCCATTGGCTGCTGAGCACGCCGAATTTGCAACTGACACAAGGCACCAGCCTGAGCCAGTGCCCGGCCTGCGGTTCGCCTGCCATGGCCGGCGTCATCCGCAATCGCGGCAAGCACAACGGTTTGCGCTACCTGGTCTGTTCGTTGTGCGCCTGTGAATGGCACGTGGTGCGGGTCAAGTGTGTGTATTGCGAGCAGAGCAAAGGCCTGGAGTACCTGAGCCTCGAAGACGATCGCCACGCCGCCAATCAGGCGCCGCTGCGGGCCGAGGTCTGTCCGGGCTGCAATGCCTATCTGAAGCTGCTCTATCTGGAAAACGACGCCCACGCCGAAGCGCTGTCGGCGGACCTGGCCAGCCTGATGCTGGACATGCGTCTCACCCAGGACGGTTACCAGCGGATGGCGCCGAATCTGCTGCTCGCGCCGGGAGACGAGTGAGTACAGGGTCTACACTCTGGATGTGGGAGCGAGCCTGCTCGCGAAGGGGCCGGGTCAGATGCCGCCAGTCTCCAAACTGACCACTGCCCTCCAACCCCTTCGCTTTCCGGAGCGCCTGATGCCCGCAAGCCTTGTCAGTCAAATCCCGCATCTGCCTTCCATCGACAGCCTGTTGCGCCACCCGGCGTGTGACCCCTTGGCCGAACGCTACGGGCGTGAGGCATTGCTGGCCGCTTTGCGGCAATTGCTCGATGAAGTGCGGGAAAGCGTGCACCAAGGCCAGGTCGAAGCCGTTGAAACCAGCCCCGAGGTACTGGCGGGCCGAGTCGGAGAACGCCTGGCCAATCAGCATCGCAGCCGTGTGCGTCGGGTCTTCAATCTGACCGGCACCGTGCTGCACACCAATCTGGGCCGCGCCTTGCTGCCTGAGGAAGCCATCGAGGCCGTACACATGGCTGCGCGCTACCCGCTCAATCTGGAGTTCGACTTGCACAGCGGCAAGCGTGGTGACCGCGATGACCTGATCGAAGGGCTGATCCGCGAGCTGACCGGCGCCGAAGCGGTGACCGTGGTCAACAACAATGCCGCCGCTGTGTTGCTGACCCTCAACAGTCTGGGGGCGCGCAAGGAAGGCATCATTTCCCGGGGCGAGCTGATCGAGATCGGCGGCGCCTTTCGCATTCCCGACATCATGGCTCGCGCCGGGGTCAAGCTGCACGAAGTTGGCACCACCAACCGCACCCACGCCCGCGACTACGAAGCCGCCATCGGCCCGCGCAGTGGCCTGGTGATGCGCGTGCATGCGAGCAACTACGACATTCAGGGGTTCACCACCCGGGTGCCCACGGCGCAACTGGCACAACTGGCGCATCAACATGGCTTGCCGCTGCTCGAAGACCTGGGCAGCGGCAGTTTGCTGGACCTCACGCGCTGGGGACTGCCCGCCGAACCCACGGTGCGTCAGGCCTTGCTCGACGGGGCCGACATCGTCACCTTCAGCGGTGACAAGTTGCTTGGCGGTCCGCAGGCCGGGTTGATTGTCGGGCGCAAGGACCTGATCACGCGGATCAAAAAAAACCCGTTGAAACGCGCGCTGCGTGTCGACAAGCTGACCCTGGCCGCCCTCGAAGCGGTGCTGGGCCTGTACCGCAACCCGGATCGATTGGCCGAACGCCTGCCAAGCCTGCGTCTGCTGACACGGCCCCAGGCGGAGATCCTCGCCCAGGCTGAGCGCCTGCAACCGTCACTGGCGCGGGTGCTGGGCGCTGCCTGGAGCGTCAGTGCGGTGCCGGCGCTGGGTATGATCGGCAGCGGCAGCCAACCGGTGGCGCGTTTGCCCAGTGCCGCCCTGTGCCTGCGTCCGCACAGCTCCAAGCGTCTGCGCGGGCGCTGTCTGCATGGTTTGGAGGAATCCTTGCGCGGCTTGCCGATCCCGGTCCTCGGGCGCATTGATGACGACGCCTTGTGGCTGAACTTGCGGCAACTGGACGACGAACCGGCTTGGCTGGCGCAGCTTGACCGGTTGCAGATCGGGGACCGGGCAGGGTGATTGTCGGCACCGCAGGGCACATCGATCATGGCAAGACCGCCTTGCTCCAGGCCTTGACCGGGCAGACCGGCGACCGACGCCGGGAAGAGCGCGAACGCGGCATGACCATCGACTTGGGCTATCTGTACGCCGAGCTTGAACCGGGCGCGGGTTTGACCGGTTTCATCGACGTGCCCGGCCATGAGCGCTTCACCCATAACATGCTCGCCGGCGCGCAGGGCATCGATCTGGTGCTGCTGGTGGTGGCGGCCGATGACGGTGTGATGCCGCAGACCCGTGAGCATTTGGCGATCGTCGAATTGCTCGGCATCCCGCGGGCATTGGTGGCGATCAGTAAATGCGATCGGGTTGAACCGGCTCGGGTGCACGTCGTGCGCGAGCAGATCGGCGCTTTGCTGGCGCCCGGTCCGTTTGCCGATGCGCCATTGATTGCGTTGTCGAGCGTGACCGGCGAGGGCATCGTAACCCTGCGTCAAGCCTTGCTGGATGCACAACGTGAAGTGCAGCAACGCAGCCTCGACGGGGTTTTTCGCCTGTGGATCGACCGGGCGTTCAGCGTCGCCGGCGCGGGTATCGTGGTCACCGGCACCGCGCTGTCCGGGCAGGTGGCGGTGGGCGATACATTGCTGCTGGGTCCCCTCGGAAAACCGGTACGGGTGAGGGGGCTGCATGCGCAGAATCAAGCTGCCGAAAGCGCCATGGCCGGGCAGCGCGTCGCGTTGAACCTGCATGCCGAACGCCTGGCACTGGAGCAGATGCATCGTGGTCAATGGCTGGTGGCCGAATGGCTGTACGCACCGACCCAGCGTATAGATATCCACCTGCAATTGTTGGCGAGCGAATCCCACCCTTTCGAGCATTTCCAACCGGTGCATGTGCACATTGGCACTCAAGACGTGAGCGGACACGTGGCCTTGCTTGAAGACGCCATCCTGGCGCCGGGCGAGCGGATGTTCGCGCAAATCTTGCTCAATAGGCCGGTGCAGGCCGTGAAGGGCGATCCGTTGATCCTGAGGGACCAGAGCGCGCAACGTACCCTGGGTGGTGGACGGGTACTCGACCCGTTTGCACCGACCCGGCACCGTCGCAGTCCCGAGCGAATCGCACAATTACAGGCGCTGACCCAATCCACACGGCTCGAACGGATTCTGCCCGCGTTGCTGGCCAATAGCGACACGGGACTTGACCCCCAGCACCTGGAGCGGCAATTCAACAGTCCGCGTGCCACTTGGGTGTTGCCTGAGGACGTGCGTTTGATCGAAACACGGCAAGGGCCGGTGTTGTTCGACGCTGTTCGCTGGCAGGCCTTGAAAGCCGAACTGCTGCAACACCTGGCGCGCTTTCATGAGCTGGAACCGGATCAAATGGGTCCGGACCGTGATCGACTGCGGCGTTTCACCGGGACGGCCCTCGACCGCCCGACCTTCATCAGCCTGCTCGACGAATTGCTTGCCAGCGGTGCCATCGCCGCCAACGGGCCATGGCTGCATTTGCCCGATCATCAGGTACGCCTGAGTGAAGAGGACGAAGCCCTGTGGCAGCAATTACAGCCGATGTTCGAGGCGGGCGGCTTCGATCCACCGTGGGTGCGTGAACTGGGGCATGACGAAGCCACGGTGCGCTCGCTGCTGCGCAAAATGGCCCGGTTGGGGCTGATGCATCAGGTGGTGCGGGATCTGTTCTATACCGACACGATGATCCGTCGTCTGGCGGCTATGCTGTTGCAACTGGCCGACGCCAATCCGGTGATCCAGGTGGCGGCGTTTCGCGATGCGGTGGGCCTGGGGCGCAAGCGCAGCATCCAGATTCTCGAATACTTCGACCGGCTCGGCCTGACCCGCCGGTTTGGCGACAAGCGCCATATCCGTCAGGACAATGCCCTGGCCCGGCGAACGGATCCCTGACTTTGAGGAAGGTAATCGCGCCCGGTGGCGCGGCCGGGCTTCAAACCCGGTTGGGGACGGCATCCGTTCCCGGGCAGGTTCGACTCCGGCTACCTTCCGCCAGTTTCCAATTAACCGACCTGACTTTTGCGGCTGTACCCCCCGATCTGATTCTGTAGATACTCTGTTCACGGTCAAGCTTTTAACAGGTGTCTTGCGCCAGTTTCTGGTCAGAAACGCCCGAGACCCAGTGGGTACTGGATGATGACGTAAACCCTGTCAATGTCATCACCGGCCTGGGCAGCGTTGGCCCGATGAGACACATGGGACACCTGCAGGGATAAGCCCTTGGCCGCTCCGGACTGCACAATGTAGTGCAAGTCGATGTCGCGCTCCCAATGCCGACCGCCAGATCCTTGTTGCGGCACAAACTCACCCACCGCCGCATCGAACGGGTTGTACGCGCCGCCCTTGGGCGCGTGGGTACCGTCGATCCCGCTACCCCTGACATAACGCGTCATGAACTTCAGGCCGGGGAGGCCAAACGTGGCCAGGTCGAGGTCGTAACGTACCTGCCATGAGCGCTCACCCGCGCCATTGAAGTCGGCGTACTTGATCGAGTTGGCCAGGTAGATCGAATCACCACCGACAAAATCGAAGGGTGTGTCGCCATTGATCTTTTGCCAGGCCAGGGTAAAGGCTTGCGCATCGACGGTGTACTTGCCCGACAGACTGAGCGCAGTGTTGTCGATGGCGCCCGCCAGTGCCTGGCCGGTGTCCCACGTGTGGTAGAGGTTGGCGTCGAGGAACCATTGGTTTTGCTTCAAGTGCAGATTGCCGTAGTACTGATGCCAGGTGTCGGTCAGCTCCGAGGCATAAAGCGCACCGCCGATGGGGCGCTGGGTGAACAGGTCGGCGCCCAGGAACGAAATGCCGCCCGCTTCGGTATTGGCGCCATAGCCGAAAAAATTGCCCTTGGCCGATGAACTGTCCTGGTTCTTGAACGCGGTGAAGTGTCCGGCCCTAAGATTCAATCCCTCGATTTCATGACTGTTCAACAGAAACCCCGTGGCATATTCCGGTTGCAATCGCTTGTCCGCGGTGTCGAACACCGGGGTTTCCACCAGCATCTCACCATAGGCCAGCGTGGTTTTCGACGCGTTGATTTTCAGGGCACCGCCAGCGCTGGAGTAGTTGGGCTCACTGCGCCCGTCACTGTCGACCGGCAACAGCCCTGTGCCGGAATGACCTTTGCCGCCATCGAGTTTCAAGCCCAAAAAGGCATGGGCATCGAGTCCGACGCCAATAGTGCCGGGTGTGAATCCCGACTCAAATGTGCCGATAAAGCCTTGCGCCCATTCCTGCCGATAGCTCTTGCCGGATGGCGAAGGAGAGCGGTAGTCGCTGTTGAGGTAAAAATTTCGACTCAGTAGGTCAAGTGATGCGCCCTCGAGAAAGCCCTGGGCATTTTGCGCCGGCTCATCGGCCGTGACGTCCCAGCTGGCGAATAACAGTGGTAGCCACAGAGACAGTCGGGCAGCGCAATCGTATGAGAAAAACGTCATAAGCCAATCCAGTCGCGGTTGTTTGCCTGGAGCAAAGCATCGTTACTTGAATTGAAGCGCGAGTATTGAGCCGATGTGCTGAGTTGCGACGCTGATCAATCAGAACGCAGATCCGGTTGAGCGTCTATGCTGGGCAAACCGACTCCCCATCTTCGCAGTGAACTGCCAGGAGACTTCAATGGTACCCAGTCCGCTCTCAGAGAAGGCCTTGTCCCGTGGGTTACTCGATGTCTTGATCCGCGCCGGGTTGATATTGGTTCTGGTGCTGTTCTGCTTCGAGATCTTCAGTCCGTTCCGCGACTTGATGCTGTGGTCGCTGATCCTGGCCATCACGCTGTACCCGTTGCAGAAAAAGCTCATGGGGCCGCTGGGGCAGAAGGAAGGGCGGATTGCCACCTTGATCGTGCTGGTGTCCATCGTGATTCTCATGGTGCCGATCTACCTGTTGGGCACTTCGATTGCCGACTCGGTGGAACATGCCATGACGGTCGTCAAGAACGAAGGCTTGCAAATTCCCCCGCCGTCCGAGTCCGTCGCCAGCTGGCCGCTGATCGGCAAGCCGCTGTCGGCCATCTGGTTGCAGGCCGCCACCGATCTGCCCGGATTGACCGAGAAATACATCCCGCAAATCAAAGGTGTAAGCCTGACGCTGCTGGGCAAACTGGCCGGCGTGGGGATGGGGTTTTTGACCTTTATCTTCGCCCTGATCATCGCCGGCATCTTCATGGCCTACGGCGAAGCCGGCAGCCGTGCGTCGGTGCAGATCGCCTCGCGGGTCAGTGGTCTGGACAGAGGGCCGAAGATCGCGGCGCTCTGCACCGCCACGATTCGCGCCGTGGCGCTCGGCGTGGTCGGTATCGCATTCATCCAGATGCTGCTCGTGGGCCTGGGATTTGTGTTCAAGGGCATACCCGGTGCCGGGCTGCTGGCGCTCGCGGTGCTGTTGCTGGGCATCATGCAATTGCCGGCGACATTGATCACGCTACCGGTGATTGCCTATGTGTTTGCCACCGAGGGCGCCAGTACGGTGACCATCGTGTTTGCCATCTACGTTTTCGTCGCCGGGCTGGTGGACAACGTACTCAAGCCGTTGATGCTGGGGCGCGGCGTCGACGTGCCGATGCCGGTGGTGCTGATCGGCGCCTTGGGCGGGATGGTCACCGGCGGCATCATCGGTCTGTTCATCGGCCCGGTGGTGCTGGCGGTCGGGTACCAACTGTTCTGGCAGTGGGTGGAGGATCGGCCACAGGAGTAGGGGGCCACAACCTGGTTTGCGCAGTATCATAAACTGCCGAACTGCCGACACTTGCAGAGGGTTGAATCATGACCGTTCATGCCTGGGAAAAGCTCTACCTCGATGACCTGCAACTGGGGCAGGTGTTTGAAAGCGACACCCTTCGCGTCGACCGAAACGCGATGCTGGCGTTTGCCCAACAGTTCGATCCGCAACCTTTTCATCTTGATGACGAGGCCGGCAGCATGAGCCTGTTCGGCGGGCTGGCAGCCAGCGGCTGGAACACCGCGGCGCTGACCATGAAACTTCTGGTCGACAGTGTGCCGTTGGCCAACGGCATCATCGGCCTGGGCATCGAACTGAACTGGCCGCACCCGACCCACGCGGAGGACGAATTGCGGCTGACCACGACCGTGAAAGCCATCGAACCGTCCGCCACCAAGACCGACCGGGGCGTTGTGACCATGTTGATGGAAACCCGCAATCAGCATGGCAAAACGGTACAGCGAGCCACCGGCAGACTGCTGGTGTTCAGGGAACCGGCACCGGATTGAGCGGTCATTGGTTGATTCGCTCGAAGCAGGACACCAGGAAACTCATCACTGCCTGGACGGACGGAATGTGCCGGATGTCGTTGTGCACCAGTAACCACACGTCACGCTCCAGTCGCGGTCCCTCGGCCTCAACGGCTTGCAGGCCGTAACGCGCGCCGATAAAACCGGGCAGGGCCGCGATACCGGCCCCGGCCTGGACGAAATTGGCCTGGATATTCAGGTCATTGCTACGTAGAAGGATCGGTCGATCTCCCGCCTGTTCCTTGAGCCAGACCTGCTGCGGACTTTGATCGAGACTCTCGTCGTAGGCAACGAACACCCGATCCTGCGGAGCCGTGTTGGCCAGGTAATCCTGCGAGCCATACAGCGTGAATGACACCGTGGCGACCTTGCGCACCACCAGGTCCGGCTCCTTGGGCCGGCTCAGGCGCACGGCGATATCGGCGTCACGACGCGACAAAGAGGCACTGTCCAGGCTGCCAATCAACTGCAACGACAAAAGCGGGTATTGCTCGCGCAACAGCTTGATTCGCGGTGCGATCAACGCACAGGCCATGGCCGGCGGAGCGCTGGCGGTGACTTCGCCGGCATGGCTTTCCTGGCCGGTTTGCGCCGTGCGCTGCACCGCGAACGACTCGCTTTCCATGCGCTGCCCCGACTGGGCGATGCGCTCCCCATCCACCGTGAGTACATACGAGCGCGGGCGTCGGTCCACCAGTTTCACGTTCAGTGAGCTTTCCAGCGCACTGATACGCCGCGCTACCGTGGCGTGGTCGACATTCAGCTTGCGAGCCGCCGCCGAGAGCGATCGCTCCTGGGCGAAAACAATGAAATAGCGCAAATCCTCCCAATCGAACATGGGCGTTTTCTCACAGATGAGGTGAACAAACAGGGAATTTTTTCCCATCGCCAAGCTTGAAAGAATAGTCCGGCGCCTGAAGTGCAGGTGCGAACGATCGGCAGTTTGTCGAGCGATTGGCGAGGTAACAACCATGAGCAAAGCAACCCCGCTGGCCTATGCCGGCATCCTGGGTGCCACGTTTTTCTGGGGCACCAACTTCAACGCCGGAGCCTACATCATCAAGAGTATGGCTCCGCTGAGCGCATCCATTGAGCGCTTCTCCATCTCGACCCTGTTATTGCTGCTGATCTTCGGCCTGGGGGGCAAGCTACGGTTCAGTGTGCTGCAGAACAACCTGCTGGCGTTCATCGGTCTGGGGCTGCTCGGATTTACCGGGTTCAGTGTCGCAACGTTTTTCGGCCTGCAAACCACCACGCCTATCAACGGCGCGCTGATCCTGGCGACCACGCCGCTGTGGACCATGATCCTTGCCGTGCTGCTGGAAGGCGAACGGATCGATCGCGGCCGTGCCATCGGCCTGGTCCTGGGTTTGCTTGGTGTCGGCCTGGTGATCACCCGTGGCGATATCCAGGTATTGCTGGGGCTTAAGGTGGTCAGCGGTGACGCGATGATCCTGGCCGGCAGTATGGCCTGGGCGGCGAACATGGTCGGCCCCCGGCGGTTCGTCAGTGACTCGACGCCATTGGAAACCACCAGTTTTTCCATGTTGTTCGGTGTGCTTGGCCTGATCGTACTGGGCTTCCTTCTTGAAGACCCGATCGCCAGCATCCGCGACGCTTCACTTGCCGTGCATGGTGCCGTGATTTACCTGGCAATCGGCGGGTCAGTGGTGGCCTACCTGCTGTGGTTCAAAGGGATTCATGCCATTGGCGCCGCGCGAACCTCGATTTTCTTCAACCTGGCGCCGGTGTTCACCATGTTGGTGTCGTCGCTGATGGGGGTGCTACCGAATGTCTGGCAGTTGCTGGGTGCTGCGGTTGTCCCAGATGGCGATGCTGTTGGGCTTCCAGCGCCAGCGCACCTGGTACTCGGGAACGTAGGCCTGGCTGATCAGGTAGCGCAGCAACTCACTGGC
>NZ_SCOO01000015.1:0-123925 GCF_005502415.1 Pseudomonas sp. G(2018)
GTCGCGGCGATAACGGCCCTGTTCGATCAGGCGTTCAACCTCGGCGGCACCGAGTACATCGTTGAGTACTTGATCCACGCCGGCCGCCATCCCTTGCAAGCTGCCGCAGATGTAGATCACGGCACCGTCTGCCAGCCATTTCTTCAGTTCAGTGGCCGATTCACGCAAGCGATCCTGCACGTAGATCTTTTCGGCCTGGTCCCTTGAAAACGCCAGGTCCAGGCGCTGCAGATCGCCGGAAATCAACCACTCTTCCAGCTCGTCGCGACACAGGTAATCGTGTTCCCGATTGCGCTCGCCGAACAACAGCCACTGACGTTGCTGACCATCGGCAATCCGCGCCTTGAGCAGACTGCGCAGTCCGGCCAGGCCGGTGCCATTGCCGACCAGGATCATAGGTACCGCGTCGTTGGGCAGATGGAAACTGCTGTTGCGTCGCACCCGCAGGCTGATACTGCTGCCCACCGGCGCGTGTTCGGTGAGCCAGCCGGAACCGACCCCCAGGCTGCCATCAGGATGCAGTTCCTGGCGCACGATCAGTTCCAGGATGCCATCGGCTGCAATCGAGGCGATGGAGTATTCACGCATGGCCAGCGGCACAAGGGCATCCACCAGCGCTTGCGCGTGCAGACCGACCAGATGGCTGCGGTTCTCGGGCAGCTGTCGGCTGGCGAGGGCTTGTTCCAGTGGTTGCGACAAACCATCGTGTGTAATGGAGGCTCGGCCGTCGATCCCCAATCCATCGAGAAAATGCTCGATCGCCCAAGGGCAATTGCGCGGCAACACTTCCACCAGATCCCCGGCCAGCCAGCTGCTGGTGGTCGGTGCGGTGAAGCCCAGCAGATAGACAGCCGAACCACTGCTGTCAGGGTTGAGCAATTCGCGGCGGCTCAGGGTCCAGTTGTCATAGCTTGGTGCCTGCCAGGTGTCCATGGGCGCCTGGCCGGTCAACAGGCCCAGTTGCTGTTGCCAGTGACGCAAGGCGTAAGGGTCGCCGCTATCGACTTCCACCGGGGCGAACAGGGTCTTGCCGCCGTGTTCCCCCAGCCAGGTGTGCAGGCGTCGGGCGAAACCGCAGAAGTGTTGATACTGCCGGTCACCGAGACCGAGTACTGCGTAGTTCAGGCTCTCCAGGCTCAACGCTCGGCCCAGTACCTTGCGCTCGAAGCCACGGGCGCTGTCCGGCGCTTCGCCATCGCCGAAGGTGCTGACCACGAACAGCGCGTTGTTCGAGTCACGCAGGTCCTGCTCGCTGACACTCGCCAGCGGCTGCACCTTCACCGGCAGACCGGCGGCTTGCAACTGGCCGGCCGTCTGCCACGCCAGTTGCTCGGCAAACCCGCTTTGGCTGGCGAAGCCGATCAGCCACGCCGGAGCGCCGGTGCCCGGTTGAGCGAGCCCTTTGTGGGCATCCTTGATCTGGCGTTTTTTGCGGCGGCGATCGAGGTACAGCAACCAGCCGGTGATGAAAAACAGCGGCATGGTCAGGGCGGTGATCGTCAGAATGATGCGCCCGCCGAGGCCGAAGTAACTGCCGACGTGCAGTGCATAGATGCTGGTCAGCAGTTGCGCCTTAAAGCTCTTGTCGCTGTAGCGGTCATGCCGTTTGATCACGCCGGTGACCGGGTCGAGGGAGATTTGGTTCAGCGCGCGGTCATGGGGCGAGTCTTTCAGCAGGTAGTAAACAGTCGCCGGTTGCCCGGCCACCGGTGGCATGCGGGTGTTGTAGAAGCTCAGGTCGGGACCGGCCGCGCTGTAGATGCTGCTCCACATCGCCGAGTAATCGGCTGTCGGGGCCGGGCCGCTTGGCGCCGGACCGCGCGCGCGGACGCGCTCGCTCTGCGGCGAGTCGGAGAGCAATTGGGTCAGGCCCTTGCTGTACCACTCGTAGGACCAGAACAACCCGGTCAGCGCGGAAAAGAGGTAAAACACCAGGCACCAGGTGCCGGCAACCGAGTGCAGGTCCCAGTTAAAGCTGCGACCTTTTTTCTTCCAGTCGAGGGTCAGCCAGGCGCGCCAGCTTTTCCACTGGCGCGGCCAGCGCAGGTACAGGCCGGAGAGGCAGAAGAACACCAGGATCAACGTACAGGCACCGGTGATCTGCCGGCCGGTGTCGCCCATGGCGAGGAAGCGATGCAGTTGCAGCATCAGGCCGAAGAAGCCCTGGCCGGTGGCATCGCCCATGAGTTCGGCGGTGTACGGGTCGAAGAAGCGCATTGGCCCGCGACGCTCACCTGGTGACGGGGTGAAGAACACTTTTGCGGCAATGTCGCTATCGATATCAACCGAGAGCATTGCGACTTTTTTGCCCGTGGCCGCTTCGATTTTCTCCACCAGTTCGGTGGGCGGCAGTACGCCGGCGACCTGCTTTTGTACCTGCAACACCGAAGGATTCAGCGCGTAGAGGATTTCATCCTCAAACGAGACCGTCGCCCCGGTGATGCCCATCAGGGCCAGGACCAGTCCGGCGCTGATGCCGAAAAACCAGTGCAACTGGAACAGGGTTTTCTTCAACACGTCGCTCGCCTTGTTCGTTTAAAAATAATCGTCACGGCGCGCATTATGCCGTGGGTTTTCGAGAAGCATTCTTTTTTACACACAAAAGCCCCGTTCACCTGGATGAACGGGGCCTGCCGCTGATCACGCCTACCTGTGGGAGCGAGCTTGCTCGCGATGGTCGTCAACGATGACGAGAAAAACCTGACACCCCGTGTCCATCGAGAGCTCGCTCCTACAGTAGGTTGTGATCACCTTTCCATTAGAAGTGGAAGTTGGTGCTCAGCAAGGCAGTACGGCCCGCCGCCTGGTTGGCGAAGTGATTCGAGAAAGCCTTGTCGTAGTAGGTTTCGTCGGTCAGGTTCTGCACGTTCAGTTGCAGGTCGATGTTTTTGGTCAGTTTGTAGGCGGCCATCGCATCGTAGCGAACGTAGGAATCGACCATGGTGGTGTTGGCCGCGCTGCCGAATACGTCGTCGACATAGAACGCACCTCCACCGACGGTCAGCTTCGGTGTGACCTGATAGGTCGTCCAGAGGCTGGCGCTGTTTTTTGGCGTGTTAGGCAGCTCGTTGCCGTCGTTGGCTCGGTTTGCCGGAATGTCACCACCGTCGACTTGCTCGCTGTCCATGTAGGCATAACCGGCGAAGACTTGCCATTTGTCGGTCAGCTTGCCGGTGGCCGACAGCTCGAAGCCTTGGACGCGGGTTTTGCCGACGTTTTCGTAGGTCGTGGTGTTGGTCTGCACACGAGCGTTTTCCTTCTCGGTGCGGAAGATATCGGCGGTCAGCGACAGACGATCATTCAGCAGATCCCATTTTGTACCGATTTCGTAGTTCTTGGTGGTTTCCGGCTCCATGTCGCTGCTCAGCAGGTTGCCGTTGCGATCTGGCGTGCCGCCCAGCGGGTTGCCGTCCTGGCCTTCGCCGAGGGTAGAGCCCGGTGGAATGGCGGACGTGGCGTAAGAGGCATAGATGCTGCCGTTTTCCGCTGGCTTGTAGACCACGCCGAACTGACCGGTGACGAACTCGCTGACGTCATCGCCCTTGGACGTGGTGGTGCCGGCGGCGTTGTAGGTCTTGTAATCGGTGTCGAAATGGTCGTAACGCAGGCCCATGTTCACCAGCCACTGCTCGGACAACTCCAGGGTGTCGAACACGTAGAGCGCGTAGGTGTTGGCCTTGGTATCGGTGCCGGCGTAGTTGCGTGAGATCGCGCCGTTCCATGGATCGTTCGGGTTCGGGTTGGACAGCGAGGTGCAGTTGTAACCGCTTGGCGCGCCGATCAAGGCTGGCGAGCAGTTGGTGGTGACGGCCGCTGTGCCCGGGGTGGTGTCGGTGTTGACGTTGTACGAGGATTTCTGGCTTTCCTCGCGGCTCAACTCGATACCGGTGGCGAAGCTGTTCTTGAAGCCGGCGATGTAGACATCACCGAACAGATCGGTCTGGTTGGTGGTGGTCTCGGTGTTGCTGACGCGAGTATTCGCACGGCGCCAGACGCTGCCATTGTTGACGTTGCCCTTGCTGTCGTCCGGCTGGGTCAGGATGTAGTCCTGCATGCTGTTGCCGTGGCGCAGGGTGTTCTTGACGGTCAGCGCATCGGTAAGGTCGTGCTCGATGGCGATGGACGCGGTGTCGACGCGGCCTTTGCGGAAGTCGCGGTTGTCCAGGCCGTAGAAGTTGCTGCTGTCGCCGCCATCCTGGGGCTTGTCCGGGTTGGACTTGGTGCGAGCAGCCGAACCTGCGGTCGGGATCGAGTACGGAATGCCCGAATCCGGCGTGTCGTTGCTTTCCAGATGGTAGTAGTCGAGGTTGACGCGGGTGTCGGTGCCCAGGCCGAAGGCCAGCGATGGCGCGACGCCCCAGCGGTCGTAATCGACACTGTCGCGACCGGCGACGTTGCTTTCGTGGCTCATCAGATTCAGACGACCCGCAACGGTGTCGGAGAACTGATAGTTGCCGTCCATGGTGTAACGCTGGGTCTGGTCCGAACCCCAGGTAAAGCCACCGTCGAACGAGTTGCCCAGGTGCGCTTTTTTGCTCACCAGGTTGATGCTGCCGCCCGCCGCGCCACGGCCGCCGATGGCCGAGTTCGGGCCCTTGCTGACTTCGATCGATTCAATGGCGAAGATCTCGCGGCTCTGCGAACCGGTATCGCGCACGCCATCGAGGTAGGTGTCGCCCTGGGCATCGAAGCCGCGGATGAATGGACGGTCGCCCTGCGGGTTGCCGCCTTCACCGGCGCCGAAGGTGATGCCTGGAACAGTGCGCAGTGCGTCCTGCATGTTCATGGCGCCGGTGTCTTTGAGGACTTGTTGCGGGATGACCGTAATCGAACGCGGCGTGTCGACCAGCGGTGCGGTGTACTTGGGCGAGGAGGCTTTCTCGACGTTGTAGGAGGTCTCGTCCCGGGCTTCACCAGTGATCGCGGTAGCACCCAGCGAAAGGGTGTTGCTCGGTGCTTTTTCGTCGGCTTTTTCAGCCGCGAAAACCATGTGGCCCGCAGAGCCGGCAGTAATTGCCACGCCAATTGCAGAGGCGAGCAGACGTGGTGAACTGACCGGTAATTGTGGGTGTTGACGTGACATTTTTATTCCCCTCCCCAAGGATTTGAGGCTGCGGAATATAGGGTAGACGCGTCTTTGTATCAATTGCGAAACGTTACTATTCGCGCTGAATTTACATTCTTTACAATTTAGCCTTACGGTTTTTACTGGTTCGTTCGTCTGCCGGGTTTTACACGGGCAATAAGAATCAATACCATTGGCGCCCCTCGATCTCAGGCGTCTTCCCATGCTGCTGCACATTCCCGGCTTGTTCGACAAAGAAGAAGTGCAGCGCATCCGCGAGGCTCTGGAACAGGCCGATTGGGCCGATGGCAAGATCACTGCCGGCTATCAGTCGGCCAAGGCCAAGCACAATCTGCAATTGCCTGAAGGTCATCCGCTGGCCAAGGAGATCGGCGCGGCGATGCTGGAGCGGTTGTGGAAAAATCCGCAGTTCATGTCGGCGGCACTGCCGCACAAAGTCTTTCCTCCGTTACTGAACTGTTACACGGCCGGTGGCAGTTTCGACTTCCACATCGACAATGCCGTGCGACAACCCAAGGGCAGCGTCGAACGGGTGCGCACCGATTTGTCGGCGACCCTGTTTTTCAGTGAGCCGCAGGATTACGACGGCGGTGAACTGGAAATTCAGGACACCTTCGGAACCCAGCGGGTGAAGTTGCCGGCCGGCGACATGGTGCTGTACCCCGGCACCAGCCTGCACAAGGTCAACGCCGTGACTCGTGGTGCACGCTACGCCTCGTTCTTCTGGACCCAAAGCCTGGTGCGAGAGGATAGCCAGCGCGCGCTGTTGTTCGAGATGGACGGCGCGATCCGCCAATTGACCCAGGATGTACCGGATCATCCTTCGCTGATTCGCCTGACCGGCACTTATCACAACCTTCTGCGCCGTTGGGTCGACGTATGAGTTTTCAATTGCGCCGCGAAGAAGTACTCGACGGCGAACAGCTCAAATCCATGCTCGACGAAAGCCCGGCGCGTGCTGCCCAGGCGATTCTCATGGCTGCCCGTGAAGGTGTTGTCGATGCCCAGGCGTTGCTCGGGCAGATCCTGCTGGACGGGCGAGGGATTGCGCAGGATCAGGCGCTGGCACTGCGCTGGTTCGACATCGCCGCCCGACAAGGGCACCTGATGGCTCGCAACATGCTGGGGCGTTGTCATGAGCATGGTTGGGGTTGTGTTGCTGATGCCTCGGTCGCTGCGCGGCATTATCAGATCGCGGCAGACTCCGGGCTTGACTGGGCGATGTACAACTACGCCAACTTACTGGCGACGGGGCGTGGTGTCGTTGAGGATCAGCCGCAAGCATTAAGTTTCTATCACCGTGCCGCTGAACTTGGTCATGCGAAATCGATGAACCTGCTGGGGCGATATCTGGAAGAAGGGCACTTTTGCCCCGCAGATGCAAAAGCTGCCCGTGACTGGTACCAAAGGTCGGCGGTCGGCGGAGATTTCCGTGGGCAGTTCAGTTATGCCGCAGTGCTGGCGGATGAAGGCCGTGTCGATGAGGCGCTGGTCTGGTTGCGCAAGGCATTGGACGGTGGGAATCTGAGTTTTCTGCGGGTGGCAAGTCAGGCATTGGCGAGCGCAAGTGATCCGCATATTCGCGCTTTTGCGGCAGAATTTAATCAAAGGTTCCTTCAGTTGTGTGAGGAGCGGAAGTAACACTGACTTCGGCGAGGGAGCAAGCTCCCTCGCCACTGGCTATTCATCGCATGCTCTGTTTCTGAACTGAAATAGCAGATACAAAAAGGCCCATAACATGTTGTGGGCGTTTCACTTGTAATTGTCCTTATACGTAGAATTCCGAAATGATGAGGCGGTTTGATCGCTCAATTATTTTGTTATGAATGGTTTTACAGTTTTTTGACTGTGCTTTGTTTAGTGCATTAGTTTGTCAGTGATGCTGCGGGCTATTGCGTTGTTCTCGATCTGTTAGCTTGGAGTAGAAATGGTTGAGTATTAATTGGTAAATTATGGATGATGAAAAATTGAGCTTAATTAACGTTTCAAGTGATCAAGGTTTGATACTGGCAGAATCGCAACTCATTGATCTTGTCAATTATGTGCGAGTGGGGCTTGCGCTCCCCTGCACACAGGAGGATGTCGCGAGCTACCTGAATTTCGGCCTGCCAGAGGACAATGCGAAACTTAAGGTCAATGATTTAATGGCTACGTTCGTCTTGACGCGTAAGCACACCGAGCGCTGGTCACGGCTGGTGGCTCGAATCGCACGGACCAGTTTTGACCTTAAGCGGTTCGGTGAGGGAATGGAGAGTTACGGTGAACACATGGAGCGCATCTACAGTGAAATCAAAGCCGCCAAGGCTCTTGGCGAATTGAATATCAATACGTTGGCAGATTATAAGAAGGCTCGGCGGGGACAGGGAATATTGCCGGGATTTGAACTTGAGCCATACACAACTCCAGATACTAAATACCGAATTACTCAATATTTTGAATTGGTTTGTGCTGCTCACGAGTCCGTTTTTAGTATCAAGAGAGACCTGGATGGCTTTAATAGAGTGTTGCGCGAGGAGGTGATCCCCGGAATAAAGTCTCGATTGAAACTGGTTGATGTACAGGCTTGCGTCGATGAAATCAATTCGCTGAAGCAGTCGCTTTCTCGGCGCGATGAAGAGATTAATAGCTTGAATACCCATCTTGCAGGTTTATCTGAGCAAGACGCTTTATCGTCATTCCTGATTGTTCCTGACATACTTAGATACGCTCAAGCGAAGAGGGTTAACTCCGAACTTGTAGAGGCTGTGCAGCAGCAAGTTAGCGACATACGATTGCACAATAGTTTGCTTCAAGCGCTGCGTTCTCTAGAGCGAGCGGTGCGCAATATTCAGGATATTGAAGCGATCGCGATCAAGGCTGAGTTGGCTGTGCGGAATCTGGTATACCTTTGGAATATTATTTGTCGGTACGTTTCAGAGTCTGTATCAGCTGTATCAGATATCACAGACGCAATGAGTATGCGACGCTTTATTATCTCTCTTAGAGCGATTGTGTATCCTTGGGCGAAAACTCAACAGGATGCCGATGCGCTGATTCAGATTTTAGGTACACGAACATCGACGTAATATAATTGTGAATTAGGATGAGGCAAATCTTTGCTTGATCCAAGTCGCTGTCGATGTTTATGCCGTCTTGGTAGCGGGATCTTTATGGTATTAATTGATGTTGCGGTGTTTTATTGTTCGCGGTGAGCGCTTGTTTCATGACTTGATACAGGTATTGTGTTGTTTTCCTGGAGTTGGTTTCTTTATGTTGTTTCACAGCGGCTGTCTGTTGTGTTAGCTTTTTAGCGGAAGCACTCGCTATTGCGTTGTTCTAGTTTGTAAGTATTTGTTTTTTTTTGATCGATAATTAAAGGATTAATTATGGGAAGTAGTAAGTTGTGGGAGGAAGTATACGAGGGGGCTGGATATGACAAAATTTCCGAAGTCGCGGCGATTGCCCCGCAAGTGCTAGTTGATGCTTCAGTCGGTAGGTCGAGTGAATCCAAGCGAGAGACTGGTTTGATATTGACCAAGCAGCAGGTCATTGATCTTCGCAGGTATGAAGCGGCGGGACTTAAGCTGCCCTATACGCTTGAGGATGTTATTAGTTACTTGAACTATGGCGTAGAAGATACGGGCAGTGAAGGCCTACAAGCCGTTGACTTTCTAGGTACGTTCCTGATGACGCGCAATCACGCCAAAAGCTGGTCGCCGCTGCGGGAGCAGATCATGCTTACCGGCACAGAGCTAAAGCTGTTCGGTGCTCACATGGAGAGTTATGGTAGTAGCATCGAAGAGATTTACAGCGAAGTAAAAGCCGCTAGAGCTCTGGATAAATATGATGTCAAAACCCTTGCGGATCTTAAACTTGTCGAACGGAATTGGGGACCTCTACCAGGGCTTGAGCTAGAACCTGATACTGTTGTTGATTTGAGTTACTGTCTTGATAAGATTTTCGAAAAGGTTTCTATTAATCTGGAAAAAGTTAACTCTATCAAGAGTAAGCTGGCTATATTTGATGGTGATTTGCGCGAGAAGGTAATTCCCAGCATTAAGTTTCGGGCTCAATTGATAAAGACACAATCTTACTCTGATGAGATTAATGCGCTACAAGCGGTTATTGATCGGCGTGCAGAAGAGATAGGTGAGTTGAATTCGCACTATAAGACTTTCGTTGCTGAGTCGTTTAAGTCTGCTGGGGAGGCGAGTTTTGTCGGAGTTGCAGGGGCAATTTATTATGGCATTCAGGCGGAGGATATCAGGGCGGATCGCAAAAAGCTCAATGTGCTGCAAGATCGCGACCTTGAACGTCTTAGGGAAAAGAACCAAACGCTGGGTTCTCTAAAACGTGTGGAGCACGACCTTCAGAATCTTGATTTGATTGCGGTCGAGGCCGAGGTCGCAACACGGAATTTGGTGTTCGTGTGGAATACAGTTCATCGATACGTGTCTGAATCGTCGAAAACAGTTTCAGAAATAAGTGATGCACTGTCTTTGCGGCGTTTTATGGTGGCATTTAGAAATGTTGTGCACCCATGGACAAAAATTCGTCAGGATTCTGATGCGTTGATTCAGATTTTCAGAGATGCAGACGAAGAGTATTACCGAGATAAAAACATGACGCCAAGAACGATGATGAGAATGTTTCGTGAGCCAGCTTATCCTGTAGTAGATGTTGAGATGTTGCGAGGTAAAGGTGATGAGATTGTCATTATTGGTGTCTCTGCTGAAGCCTTGTTTATAAAGCTCAGTTATTTGCCTGATTTTTTTGATCGAGCCAAGCGTATCGTAAGAGGCGTCAGCACCTGCACCTCAACTTTGCGGGAACACAGCCTCGGTTGTAGGATAGAACTGGAAACCAGAATCCGCCGCCTATCCACTCTTCAGCAAGAACTGCAGGGTACTGCTATCGACTCAGAGGAACTTGAAGAAGTCAAAGAAGACCTGGAGCGAGAGCTCACTAAAACGCATACTACCCGTACTGCAGCTAGCTACATCAGCAACTGTTTTGAAGATATTAATGTGGTCTTTGAATCTAGTTTGACGTTTGAGTTTGTCAAGGGGTTAGAACTGGATGAAAAGAATGCAAGGGAGTCCAGGGAGTATCTGAACAATAAATTGGCTGAGCTTGAAAGTCTTCATAAGGCTGCTATGGAAGCAATCAAGCTTGTCGAAAGTAAAATCAAGACCAATGACACTAGATTGACATTGCAAAATCTTATTGCACTAGGACTGACGCAATCATCCGCTGGCAGGGTCATTTTGGTACTTCGAGAGCTTTCACAGGCTTTGGAGAGTGTGCCAGAGGCTATTTCGCTTGATATTATGGTGACGGACTGTAGGGCGCTGTCGTCACGGATAAATAGCTTGCACGAGAGAGTCGCAGCCGAAAGTGAAAAAATCAGGGTGCTGAAACAGAAAGTGGAGTTTGTTGGGGTAGTTCACTCGCTCAATGATCAGCGGTTGAAATATGCTGCTGAGTATCAGAAGGTGAATAGTGCCTTCGGGAAGTTTGTAGGCTTTATAGAGAGTAATTCGACTGGCGAAATTGGTGATCGTTGTATGGCTTTTATAGGCGAAGCTAAGAAATTCATTGAGTTTTTGAAAGTTTCTGAGCGGCTATGAAATTAATGTTCGCTCATTGAACTCAGTGATTTAGGAAATCAAAAGGCTCGTGACTTGTCACGGGCCTTTTGATTGTGTGGCTGAAACTTGTAGCTACCTTTACACGTAAAACGATTTCAATGGTGGAAAACCATTGAACTCAACGGCGCTGTAACTGGTGGTGTACGCACCGGTCGACAGCCAGTACAGACGGTCACCGATCGCCAGGTTCAGCGGCAGGCCGTACTTGTAGTTTTCGTACATGATGTCGGCGCTGTCGCAGGTCGGACCGGCGATGACCACTTCTTCCACTTCGCCTTTCTTCTCGGTCCAGATCGGGAACTTGATGGCTTCGTCCATGGTTTCGATCAGGCCGGAGAATTTGCCCACATCCGTGTACACCCAACGCTCGACGGCGGTACGGGATTTACGTGCGACCAGTACGACTTCACTGACCAGGATGCCGGCGTTGGCGATCAGCGAACGGCCTGGTTCCAGGATGATTTCCGGCAGGTCGTCGCCGAAGTCTTCCTTGAGGAAACGGATGATTTCTTCGGCGTAGGTTTCCAGGCTGTTGGTGCGGGTGATGTAGTTGGCCGGGAAGCCACCGCCCATGTTGATCAGCTTCAGGTGGATGCCGTCTTCTTCTTTCAGACGTTCAAAGATGACTTTGACTTTGGCGATCGCCGCGTCCCAGACGCTGATGTCACGCTGCTGCGAGCCGACGTGGAACGAAATGCCGTAAGGCACCAGGCCCAGGTCGCGAGCGAGGATCAGCAGGTCCATGGCCATGTCGGTCTGGCAGCCGAATTTGCGCGACAACGGCCAGTCGGCAGTGGTCGAGCCTTCGGTCAGGATACGTACGTAGACTTTCGAGCCCGGCGCGGCCTTGGCGATGTTGCGCAGGTCGGCTTCGGAGTCGGTGGCGTACAGGCGCACGCCCTTGTCGTAGAAGTAGCGGATGTCCTTGGATTTCTTGATGGTGTTGCCATAGCTGATCTGGTCGGCGCTGACGCCACGGCTCAGCACTTTGTCCAGCTCGTAGATCGAGGCGATGTCGAAGCTCGAGCCTTTCTCTTTGAGCAGGTCGATGATTTCCACGGCCGGGTTGGCTTTGACCGCGTAGTAGACCTTGGCGAATTCGAAACCGGCGCGCAGGTCGTCGTAGGCCTGGCTGATCATCGCGGTGTCGATCACCACGAACGGGGTTTCTTGCTTGTCGGCGAACGCCTTCATTTTCTGAAAGGTATCGCGCGCGAAATAGTCTTCGACCTGGATCGACATGCTGGGAACTCCTACTGGCAAACTGAAATTATCAATGGGTGCAAATGAACGTCCTCCGTATCCCCACTTTGGTTCGCCTACTTCCCAAGGCATGTCGCCGAAAGCAAAAAGGCCATGGGAAGCGCTGATTCCCTTGGCCTTGCTGTCTCGTCGTCAGTACTTGAGCCGGATGGATCGTTTCCAGCATGGACGTTCGGCGCGAACTTTAGGGCGTGAGGGGCTTGAGATCAACAAAAAATGTCGCGTTTTTGCACGCTTCCGTCGTGCGGTCCCTGACCGTTACTGATGTAACGGACCTGTGTGACGGTGTGATGTTCCCTCGGTAGGGGAATTTGAAGTGATTCAGGGGGAGTCGACCAGAGACGAGAGTCGCGAAACGGTGGAGCTCCCCTTGAAGGGTACTGAGTGCCGTCCTGTTCGACTGTGATAGCGGCAGGAGGCCGTCAGGGTGTGTCAACTGTCGGCAGTTATTTGCGACTAATTAAATGACTTGAATTTGCAAAATGTAATTTTTTGCCAAAGCCGGATATTGCGAAGGTGTGAGCCTGGCGGTGATGGTCATATTGCTTGTCACGCTGGGGACGTAAATTTTTCCATTCAGGTAACCAGGGTTATTACCTACTGTTACACCTGGCGTAGCAGGCGAAACGCTAACTAATGTCCAGTTGCCGGAACCTGAAACGATTTGTCCATTCGCATCCAGCAGGTCGCCGAGGGGGAGCTTTGTGAAACTATTCCCGCGCCGTACTTTATTCGGGTTTCCAGTCGCGCTGAGACGCAGTTGAACGGCTGGGCCTGCGTGAGTGGAGGGTTCGTTTCGGTCTGGTATTACATCGGTAGTATTCATTTAAAATTTCTTGGCCTGATAAAAGTCGAATTTAACTATTGGTGTTTGGTTCGTTGTAAACGTGTGGCTGCGTCGAGCAGCTACACGTCATTAGTTAAATGTTTTCGATCTGAAAAAGAACCTATCATTTGTGATGGTGTTGGATGTTGAGTTGTAACAAATCGGGTATTTATAAGGTTGTACGGGGTGTGGTGGAACATTATGTTTCTATTAGTGCAGTTCCGCCGCTGAATTCAATGATTTAGCGGCGGAAGGCATAAATTAAATCAGCGCCATATCTGCTGACGAAACAATGCTTGTCTTGCCTCCGCGGGACTTGCCTGAACTCAAATATTCGGCAATCGATTCCTGCGTCAGGGCGGCCAGCATGGAAGCGAGGACGAGAATCAGATGAGCTTGCAGGTAAAACAACAAATCGTCGCGGTAGTGTTCGATCGTGTTGATGCCGATCCAGTGGATCAGCAGGGCCAGCAGGGCGATTACCAGCGCGCCTCCTATCAGCCCATTACCATGATGGATAGCCACAGGCGGACTCCTTTTTTCAGTCGGCGAACACATTTTCGTGTGGCAACGCCTTACTTGGCTGCCGAAAAAGTGATCGCGAAAAGCAGCTGTTTTCCAGAACCGATACGGTGTGGATGCGAGCCATGAGCGCAGTCTCGTTAGGCTTACTTGCTGATTTTTCAGCCCCCGACGAGTGGTCGTAACAGGGGAGTGGACGTCTCCGTGCTTTAAAAGGCTCCCATCTGATGCAGCATTTGGCCACCCCGGATGTACTCAACGGTTCGGTTCTTCGATCAACTTGGGCTATAATCTGCGCCCTTTTTTGAATCACCTGCCAGGCGATTTCCCATGACCAAACAGGCCGCCGAAGTCGCGAAACGCCGCACTTTCGCCATTATTTCCCACCCCGATGCCGGTAAAACCACCATCACCGAAAAGCTCTTGCTGATGGGCAAGGCGATTGCGGTGGCCGGCACGGTGAAATCCCGTAAATCCGACCGCCATGCTACGTCCGACTGGATGGAAATGGAAAAGCAGCGGGGTATCTCGATTACCACGTCGGTCATGCAGTTCCCGTATCGCGAACACATGATCAACCTGCTCGACACCCCGGGCCACGAGGACTTCTCCGAAGACACCTATCGCACCCTGACTGCGGTGGACTCGGCGTTGATGGTACTCGACGGCGGTAAGGGCGTAGAGCCACGGACCATTGCCCTGATGGACGTCTGCCGCCTGCGTGATACGCCGATCGTCAGCTTCATCAACAAACTCGACCGTGACATCCGCGACCCGATCGAACTGCTCGACGAAATCGAAGCCGTCCTCAAGATCAAGGCTGCGCCGATCACCTGGCCGATCGGTTGCTACCGCGATTTCAAAGGCGTGTACCACCTCGCCGACGACTACATCATCGTCTACACCGCCGGTCATGGTCACGAGCGCACCGAAACCAAGATCATCGAGAAGCTCGATTCCGACGAAGCCCGCGCGCATCTGGGCGACGAGTACGAGCGTTTCATCGAGCAGCTGGAACTGGTGCAGGGTGCCTGTCACGAGTTCAACCAGCAGGAGTTCCTCGACGGCCAATTGACCCCGGTGTTCTTCGGTACCGCACTGGGCAACTTCGGTGTCGATCACGTCCTCGACGCCGTGGTGGACTGGGCGCCGCGCCCGCTGGCGCGTGTAGCCAACGAGCGCACCGTGGAACCGGTGGAAGAGAAGTTTTCGGGCTTCATCTTCAAGATTCAGGCAAACATGGACCCGAAACACCGCGACCGTATCGCCTTCATGCGTATCTGCTCCGGCAAATACGAAAAAGGCATGAAAATGCGCCACGTGCGTACCGGCAAGGACGTGCGCATTGGCGATGCGCTGACGTTCTTCTCCTCGGAGCGTGAGCAACTGGAAGAAGCCTTTGCCGGCGACATCATCGGTTTGCACAACCACGGCACCATCCAGATCGGCGACACCTTCAGCGAAGGCGAAGTCCTGGGCTTCACCGGCATCCCGCACTTCGCCCCGGAACTGTTCCGCCGCGTACGCCTGCGCGATCCGCTGAAGTCCAAGCAGCTGCGCCAAGGCCTGCAACAGCTGGCCGAAGAAGGCGCGACCCAGGTGTTCTTCCCCGAGCGCAGCAACGACATCATCCTCGGCGCCGTCGGTGTGCTGCAGTTCGATGTGGTCGCCAGCCGCCTGAAAGAGGAATACAAGGTTGAGTGCTCCTACGAGCCGATCACCGTTTATTCCGCGCGTTGGGTTGAATGCAACGACAAGAAGAAACTCGAGGAATTCTCCAACAAGGCCGTGGAAAACCTGGCACTGGACGGCGGCGGTCACCTGACCTACCTCGCCCCGACCCGGGTCAACCTGGCATTGATGGAAGAACGCTGGCCGGACGTGAAATTCCGTGCGACGCGTGAGCATCACTAAGCGCTGAACTGAAACACCAAAACCCCGTTGCGAAAGCTGCGGGGTTTTTTATTGCCAACTCGATCCAGTGTGGGAGCGGGCTTGCTCGCGAAGACGTCGTGACATTCAGCATTAATGCTGACTGACAGACCGCTTTCGCGAGCAAGCCCGCTCCCACAAAGGATCATTGGTGTTAGTGGAATTGGGCATAACCCTTATTCAAAACCAATCTCTACATCGACGGCATTTCCATCGGTTCGTTAGCGTCCTATCTGGAGAACCGTGCTGATCGGAACTAGATTAAATTCAGCGCCAGACAGGCACTTCGAGACAGGAAGGATTCGGCTATGAACAGGTTGCTGCGTGTGTTGTTGATGTTGAAGGTGATGGTGATGCTGGCCCTCGGCAGTACGACAGTCTGGGCCGAGTGCGTGGATCACGAGACGCAGGCATCGAGCGGTCAGGCGGGACACGGTGAACTGATGATTGCCGCGTCTGAATCGGAACCGGGCGACAAAGGGCAGGGTGGTAGTGCGGGTGACGATGATTCGACCACCGACGAGCCGGACTCAGATGAGGAAGGTGATAGCCAGACGTAAATTGCGGGCAAAATAAAACCCCTTCTCTCCCGATTGATGCGCAATCGAAATAGAAGGGGTTGGGTCAACGAGTATCTCTGTGGGAGCGAGCGTGCTCGCTAAAGCGGTCTGTCAGTCGACAATGATGTGACTGACATGACGCCTTCGCGGGCAAGCCCGCTCCCACATTTTTAGCCCACGTTTATGCCGCGCCGTGCACGAACTGCTCGGCGTAGTGGCAAGCCACCTGGCGGCTGTCGAGCAGGCGCAAGGCCGGCTCTTCAGTGCTGCAACGCTCGGTGGCGTATGGGCAGCGCTTGTGGAAGGCGCAGCCTGACGGCGGGTTCAGCGGGTTGGGCAGTTCGCCGACGATCTTGATTTTCGGCTTGTCCGGATCCGGGTGGATGGTTGGTGTCGCCGACAACAGCGCCTGGGTGTACGGGTGCAAAGGACGGGTGTAGATGTCTTCTTTCGGACCCATTTCCACCGGACGGCCGAGGTACATCACCATCACGTGATCGGCGACGTGACGCACTACCGCCAGGTTGTGGGAGATGAACACGTAGGCGGTGTTGAACTCCTGCTGCAAGTCCATGAACAGGTTCAGCACCTGGGCCTGGATCGACACGTCCAGCGCGGAGGTCGGTTCGTCCGCCACCAGCACCTTCGGTTGCAGCATCATGGCGCGGGCCAGGGCGATCCGCTGGCGCTGACCGCCGGAGAACATGTGCGGATAACGCTGGTAGTGCTCGGGACGCAAGCCCACCTGCTTCATCATCGCCTGGACTTTCTCCCGGCGTTCGGTGGCGGACAGGTTGGTGTTGATCAACAGCGGCTCGGCCAGTTGATCACCGATTTTCTGCCGTGGATTCAGCGACGCGTAGGGGCTCTGGAACACCATCTGCACGTCTTTGCGCAGTTGCTTGCGCTGGGCCTTGTCGGCGCCGGCCACTTCCTGGCCGGCGATTTTCAGGGAGCCCGAAGACGGTTCTTCGATCAGGGTCAGGGCACGGGCCAGGGTGGATTTGCCGCAGCCCGACTCACCTACAACGGCGAGGGTCTTGCCGGCTTCCAGCTCGAAGGACACGCCGTTGAGGGCGCGCACAGTCGCGTGCCCCTTGAACATGCCACGGGACACTTCGTAGTGACGGGTCAGGTCGCGGGCGGTAAGTACGACGGCCATTACGCCACCTCCTGGTTCAGCGGGTAGAAGCAGCGGGCGAGGCTGTTGCTTTTCGGGTCAAGAGTCGGACGTTGCGCGCGGCAGTTGTCCTGCACGTATGGGCAGCGCGGTGACAGCAGGCAACCCTGCGGACGGTCGTAGCGGCCGGGGACGATGCCCGGCAGGGTCGACAGGCGCGAGGCGCCCAGGCTGTGTTCCGGAATCGCCTTGAGCAGCGCTTCGCTGTACGGGTGCGCCGGGATGTCGAACAGTTGCGGCACCTGGCCGACTTCGACGGCTTGACCGGCGTACATCACGCACACGCGCTGGGCGGTTTCGGCCACGACCGCGAGGTCGTGGGTGATCAGCACCAGGCCCATGTTCTGCTCTTTCTGCAATGCCAGCAGCAGGTCCATGATCTGCGCCTGAATCGTTACGTCCAGGGCGGTGGTCGGTTCGTCGGCGATCAGCAGTTTCGGCTCGCCGGCAATCGCCATGGCGATCGCGACACGCTGGCTCATACCGCCGGACAGTTGATGCGGGTAGGCGTCCATGCGGCTGGCCGCGCCCGGGATTTCAACTTTTTCCAGCAGTTCGATGGCGCGTTTGCGCGCGGCCTTGCCGGACATTTTCAGGTGCAGGCGCAGCACTTCTTCGATCTGGAACCCGACGGTGTAGCTCGGGTTCAGCGCGGTCATCGGGTCCTGGAAGACCATGGCCAGGTCTTTGCCGACGATCTGCCGACGCTGGCGGTTATTGAGCTTGAGCATGTTCTGGCCGTCGAAGCTCAGGGCGTCGGCGGTGACGATCCCCGGGTGCTCGATCAGGCCCATCAGCGCCATCATGGTCACGGACTTGCCGGAACCGGACTCGCCAACGATGGCCAGCACTTCGCCTTTGTCCACCTTCAGGTCGAGGCCGTCGACTACCGGTGTGGCGTTCTTGTCGCCGAAGCGAACGTTGAGATTCTTGATTTCTAGCAGTGACATGGGAATCTCCTCAGGCGGCGTTCTTGAGTTTCGGGTCCAGCGCATCGCGCAGGCCGTCGCCCATCAAGTTGATTGCCAGCACGCTGAGCAAAATGGTCAAACCAGGCAGACTGACTACCCACCAGGCGCGTTCGATGTAGTCGCGGGCCGAGGCCAGCATGGTGCCCCACTCAGGGGTTGGCGGTTGTACGCCAAGGCCGAGGAAGCCCAGCGCTGCGGCATCGAGAATCGCCGAGGAGAAGCTCAGGGTGGCCTGAACGATCAGCGGTGCCATGCAGTTCGGCAACACGGTCACGAACATCAGGCGTGGCAGGCCGGCACCGGCCAGGCGCGCGGCGGTCACGTAGTCGCGGTTCAGTTCGCCCATCACCGCGGCGCGGGTCAGACGAACGTAGGACGGCAGGGACACCACGGCGATGGCGATCACGGTGTTGATCAGGCCAGGGCCGAGGATGGCGACGATCGCCACGGCCAGCAGCAGCGAAGGCAGGGCCAGCATGATGTCCATCAGGCGCATGATGGTCGGGCCGATCATTTTCGGGAAGAAACCGGCCAACAGGCCCAGCAGGATGCCGGGGATCAGCGACATCACCACCGACGACAAGCCGATCAGCAGCGACAGGCGCGAACCCTGGATCAGACGCGACAGCAGGTCGCGACCCAGTTCATCGGTACCCAGCAGGAACTGGATTTGCCCACCTTCGAGCCAGGCTGGCGGGGTCAGCAGGAAGTCGCGGTATTGCTCGCTCGGGTCATGCGGGGCAACCCACGGCGCGAAGATCGCGCAGAAAATCACCAGCAGCATGAACATCAGGCCGGCGACGGCGCCCTTGTTCCGGGAGAAGGCGTGCCAGAACTCTTTGTACGGCGACGGGTACAGCAGGCTTTGATCCACGACGGAGGTGGCGGCGGCTACTGAGGAAGTTGGAGTGCTCATGGGTATTGACCTCAGCGCTGATGACGGATGCGTGGGTTGGCAAAGCCGTAGAGGATGTCCACCACGAAGTTGACCAGAATCACCAGGCAGGCGATTAACAGGATGCCGTTTTGTACGACTGGATAGTCACGGGCGCCGATGGCTTCGATCAGCCATTTGCCGATGCCCGGCCAGGAGAAGATGGTCTCGGTCAGGACCGCACCGGCCAACAGGGTGCCGACTTGCAGGCCGACCACGGTCAGCACCGGAATCAGCGCGTTACGCAGACCGTGCACGAACACCACGCGCGACGGCGACAGGCCCTTGGCCTTGGCGGTACGGATGTAATCCTCGCGCAGCACTTCGAGCATCGACGAACGGGTCATCCGCGCGATCACCGCCAACGGGATGGTGCCGAGCACGATGGCCGGCAGGATCAGGTGGTGCAGGGCATCGAGGAACGCGCCGACATCATCGGCCAGCAGCGTATCGATGAGCATGAAGCCGGTGCGTGGCTCGATGTCATACAGCAGGTCGATCCGCCCGGACACCGGGGTCCAGCCCAGGGACACCGAGAAGAACATGATCAGGATCAGGCCCCACCAGAAGATCGGCATCGAGTATCCCGCCAGGGAGACGCCCATCACCCCGTGGTCGAACAGGGATCCTCGCTTGAGTGCCGCGATCACCCCGGCCAGCAGGCCCAGGATACCGGCGAACAACAGGGCGGCCATGGACAATTCCAGGGTCGCGGGGAATAGGGAAGTGAACTCGCTCCAGACGCTTTCACGGGTGCGCAGGGATTCCCCGAGGTCGCCGTGGGCCAGTTTCCCGATGTAATCCAGGTACTGGGCATACAGGGGTTTGTTCAGACCTAGGCGTTCCATTGCCTGAGCATGCATCTCGGGGTCGACCCGACGTTCGCCCATCATCACTTCCACGGGGTCGCCGGGGATCATGCGAATCAACGCGAAAGTCAGCAAGGTGATGCCGAAGAACGTGGGGATCAATAACCCCAGTCGGCGGGCAATAAAACTAAACATCGTGTGGTGTACCTCATCAGCCGGTTAGGCGTGCCCGGCATGCCTGGGGTCAGGAATGCCGGGAGTTTCTTATCTACTTCACCTGGGTGGTGGCGAAGTTATTTGTGGTGAGCGGGCTGATTTGGTAGCCCTCTACGTTGTTGCGCATTGCGGTGAACATTCTAGTGTGAGCGATGCTGATCCATGGCTGGTCCTGGTTAAAGATAACCTGAGCCTGCTCGTACAGTGCTGCACGTTCGGCCGGGTCGGTTTTTTCACGGGCCTGGTCGATCAGGGCCTGGAACTTGTCATTGCACCAGCGTGCATAGTTTTCGCCGTTCTTGGCCGCTTCGCAACTGAGCATAGGCGTCAGGAAGTTATCCGGGTCGCCGTTATCGCCCGCCCATCCGGCGGAAACCATATCGTGCTCGCCGTTTTTCGCGCGCTTGAGCATTTCGCCCCATTCCATCACGCGGATGTCGATCTTGATGCCGACCTTGGCCAGGTCGGCCTGCATCATCTGCGCGCCGAGCATCGGATTGGGGTTGGTCGCCCCCCCGCCGTTGCGGGTGAACAAGGTGAACACCGTGCCTTCGGGGACACCGGCTTCCTTGAGCAGGGCACGGGCCTTGTCCAGGTCGCGGGCCGGGTTCTTCAGGGCGTGGTTGTAGCCCAGCAGGGTCTCGGGGAACGGGTTGACGGCCGCGGTCGCATTGCCTTTGCCGAACAGCGCGTTGACGGCCGCTTCCTTGTCGAAGGCGATGTCGATGGCCTTACGTACGCGCACGTCACTGAGGTATTTGTGCGTGGTGTTGATGGCGATGTAGGCGACAGTCATCGCGTTCAGCTCATCAACCTTCAACTTGTTGTCTTTCTTGATGCTTGGAATGTCGTCCGGTTTCGGGTACAGCGCGATCTGGCATTCGTTGGCTTTCAGCTTCTGCAGGCGCACGTTGTTGTCGGTGGCGATGGCCAGGATCAACGAGTCGGCCGGTGCCTTGCCACGGAAGTAGTCCGGGTTGGCCTTGAAGCGAACCTGGGCATCTTTGTTGTAGCGCTGGAAGACGAACGGGCCGGTGCCGACCGGCTTGCTGTTCAGGTCGCCGGTCTTGTTGGCCTTGAGCAGCTGGTCGGCGTACTCGGCGGAGTAGATCGAGGAGAAGGCCATGGCAATGTCGGCCAGGAACGGCGCTTCGCGGCGGGTTAGGGTGAATTTGACCGTGTTGTCGTCGACTTTTTCGACGCTTTTGAGCAGTTCCTTGAAGCCCATGCTTTCAAAGTACGGGAAGCCCACGCTCGACAGTTTGTGCCATGGATGGTTCGGGTCCAGCTGGCGCTGGAAGCTCCAGACCACGTCGTCGGCATTCATGTCGCGGGTTGGCTTGAAGTATTCGGTGGTGTGGAACTTGACGCCTTTGCGCAGGTGGAACGTGTAGGTCAGGCCGTCCTCGCTGATGTCCCAGGATTCGGCCAGGGCCGGAATCACATCCGTGGTACCGGGCTTGAAGTCCGCCAGTCGATTGAAGATGGTTTCGGCCACGGCATCGGCGGTGACTGCAGTCGTGTACTGGACCATGTCGAAGCCTTCCGGACTGGCTTCGGTGCAGACCACCAGGGGTTTGGCCGATACGCCAACCGCGACACTCAACAACGCGGCTGCCATAGCCGCACGTAGGGGAAGCATTTTCATCAAAGACCCTCTGCAATCGGTTGAATGGACAAAAACCGCACGGCCGATTCGTCACTGAATCAGCCGTGCGGCCGGTGCACTTAGAGAATGTTGAACGGAACAGTGGTCACGAGACGGAACTCGTTGATGCTGCCGTCAGCCTGGTTTTCACTGGCGCGGTGAGCGGTGTAGGTCGCGCGAACAGTGGTGGCCTTGAGCGGGCCGCTCTGTACGGCGTAGGAGGCACCGATGCCGTATTCGTAATGGTGTTCGCCATCTTGCGACTGGATACCGTCGTAGCCTTTGTCGGCCACGCCTTTGTTGCCGGTGTAGTGAGTACCATCGATACCCCAGCCACGTGCCTGGTAGATGTTGAACTTCAGGCCTGGCACGCCGTATTCGGCCATGTTCAGACCATAGGCAACCTGGAAGGACTTCTCGTTCGGACCGTTGAAGTCCGACAGCAGGGAGTTGGCCAGGTAGATGCCGTTGGTTTCGTGCAGGTAGTCGAAGTACTCGTTACCGTTCACTTCCTGGTACGAGAAGGTCAGGCTGTGGGCCTGGTGGGTCAGGCCGAACGACAGGGAATAGGTGTCGTTGTCGATGTCGCCGATCAGCGCCTTACCTTCTTCCTGGGTTTTGTAGTAGTTCAGGCCGGTGGTCAGGCTCAGTACCTGGCTGTCACCCAGCACATGGGTGGCGCCGAAGTAGTACTGGTTCCAGATGTCTTCGGCCTGGGTCGCCCACAGGCTGGTGGTCAGGCTGGCGAATGGGGTGTAGGTGATACCGCCGGTGTAGACGTGATCGGATTCAACGATGCCATTGGCGTATTCGGTGCGGAATTTACGCTGGCTTTGCTCGGTACGCGGTGAATTGCGGTCGAAAGTGGCCAGGTCGAATTGCAGGTTGTTCAGCTCTTCGCTGTGGATCGCCACACCCTGGAAGCTCGAAGGCAGCGCACGGTTACCGATGACGTCGACCATCGGGCTGCTGAAGTTCTGACGACCGGCGGTCAGGGTGGTGTTGGAAATACGTGCCTTGACGTTGGCCAGGCCCAATTTGCTCCACTGGCCGACTGCGTCGCCGCCTTCTTCGGTCAGGGTACGGTTGTTGCCCGCGCCTGGGCGAGTGCCCGGTGCGCCGCCGTTGTTGGAGGCCAGGTCCTTGCGGTCCTGGTCCAGGGCGATGGCGTTGTAGGCCGCTACTTCAGTGCTGAAACCGACAGCGCCTTCGGTGAAGCCCGAGTTGTACTTGACGATCGTGCCCTGCACCCAGTTGATACGACGGTCAGTCGGGGTCGATACACCGTCTTTCTTGTAGGCGAAATTACCGCCGCGTTTCAGTTGCTCGTTGGCGTACCAGTTACGGGTAGTGCCACTGATCGACTGGCCTTCAAGGAAACCGGTGGCTTCGCTTTGGGCGCTCTTTTCATTCACGGTAACCGGGGTGAACGCCTGGCTCTGGGTTTCAGCGTAAGCCGTGGCGGTTACGCTGCTGATGGCCAGGGCCAGTATCGCGGTGCTGCTCAGTTTCATGGGTGAAGCTCCTTACTTTCTATTATTAATGCCGTTCTTTTTTTGGTGATCCGGCTATTTGCTTTGGAACTCATTTCACGCATTGCAAACGTTTGCCTGGCACCTGATTGGCGAATTACGGCAATACGCTTGCATGAGGGCGCAATGCGCCCCCAGCGTTTTGGCTACACGGTTTTATTTATCGATGCTGACACCCGAGAACACGTTGCGACCGAACGGGCTGACCTTGAACCCTTCGATTTTGGCGCTCAACGGCTGGTTGACCGTCGAGTGGGCGACCGGCGTGATCGGTACCTGCTGCTTGAGGTACTGCTGCGCCTGTTTGTAGAGTACGGTGCGCTGGTCGCGGTCGGTCACGACCTTGGCCTGCTTGATCAGCTTGTCGTAAGCCGGATCGCACCACATGGAGTAGTTGTTACCGCCAATGGCGTCGCAGCTGTAGAGCGTGCCGAGCCAGTTGTCCGGGTCACCGTTGTCACCGGTCCAGCCGATCAGGCTGATGTCGTGTTCGCCGTTCTTGGTGCGCTTGATGTACTCGCCCCATTCGTAGCTGACGATCTTGACCTTGAGGCCGATTTTCGCCCAGTCAGCCTGGAGCATTTCGGCCATCAACTTGGCGTTGGGGTTGTACGGGCGCTGCACCGGCATGGCCCACAGGGTGATTTCGGTGCCTTCCTTGACGCCGGCGGCCTTGAGCAGTTCCTTGGCTTTTTCCGGGTTGTAGGCGGCGTCCTTGATCGTGTCATCGTAGGACCACTGGGTTGGCGGCATGGCGTTGACCGCCAGTTGACCGGCACCCTGGTAAACGGCGTTGAGAATGCCTTGCTTGTTCACCGCCATGTCCAGTGCCTGGCGCACTTCGAGCTGGTCGAAAGGCTTGTGGCGCACGTTGTAGGCGATGTAACCGAGGTTGAAGCCGGGCTTTTCGATCAGTTGCAGTGCCGGGTCATTCTTCAATGCGGTCACGTCGGCAGGGCGCGGGTGCAGGGTGATCTGGCACTCATCGGCCTTGAGTTTCTGCACACGCACCGAGGCGTCGGTGTTGATGGCGAAAATCAGGTTATCGAGTTTGACTCGGCTCGGGTCCCAGTAATGGTTGTTGCCGGTGTAACGGATATTGGAGTCTTTCTGATAGCTCTTGAATACGAACGGCCCGGTGCCGATCGGCTTCTGGTTGATATCGCTCGGCTTGCCCTCGGCCAGCAGCTTGTCGGCGTACTCGGCGGAGAGAATGGCGGCGAAACTCATGGCGATGTTCTGGATGAACGCGGCATCCACGCTGTTGAGTGTCATGACCACGGTCAGCGGCCCGGTCTTTTCGACCTTGGCGATGTTCTTGTTCAGGCTCATACCGTTGAAATACGGGAATTCGGTCGGGTAAGCCTTACGGAAAGGTTGCTGCGGATCGAGCATGCGATTGAACGTGAACAGCACGTCATCGGCATTAAAGTCGCGGGTCGGTGTGAAGTATTTGGTGGTATGAAACTTCACCCCAGGGCGCAGGTGAAAGGTGTACTTGAGGCCGTCCTCGGAAATATCCCAGCTCGTGGCCAAGCCTGGAACGACATTGGTCGCGCCTTTTTCAAATTCTGCCAGTCGGTTGTACAGCGGCTCGGCGGCATCGTTGTCGGTCGAGGTTGTGTACTGCGCGGTATCGAAACCGGCGGGACTGCCTTCGGAGCAAAACACCAGGCTGTTGTTGGCGGCCTGGCTCATGGACGTGGCGGCCAACAGGCCGGTGCCCAGCAATGCGGATAAAACCAAATTATGGCGCATGACGCTCCCTCTTGTTCGAAGTTTTGACAATGAGCCTTCGTCCGCGCGCAGACGTGGAGGCTTCAATGGTTTCAAGCCATGGCGTACAGCCAATAACCGATGACCCACGCATGAGCTGGTCGGATCCCGACGGTATGAACCGTGGGTCCGGCAGTAAATGCGTAAAGTCCGAAAGACTCGTGGGAAAAGACGACGCGTCCTAGCGCTCTGCTGTAGTCAGCAGACGATCTGGATGTAGGCGATTTCCTGCTTTCTCGGTCGATAAAGCAACGGCGACGTCAAAAACGTCGCCGTTGCCAAACCTTACTTGCTGACGCTGACGCCGTAGAAAGAGTTCAAGCCAAACGGGCTGATCTTGAAGTCCTGCACATTGGCGCGCATGGGTTGGAACACCGTCGAGTGAGCGATAGGTGTCATTGGAACAGCATCTTTGAGGACGTGTTGCGCCTGCTTGTACAGTTCGGTGCGCTTGGCCTGATCAGTGGTGCGCTTGGCTTCCTTGACGATGCCGTCAAACTTCGGATCGCACCACTTGGAGAAGTTGTTGCCTTGCAGCGAATCGCAACCGAACAGCACGTTCAGCCAGTTGTCCGGATCACCATTGTCGCCGCTCCAGCCAATCAGCATCCCCTGGTTTTCGCCGCCTTTGGAGCGCTTGATGTACTCGCCCCACTCGTAGCTCTGGATCTTGACCTTCAGGCCGACCTTCGCCCAGTCAGACTGCAGCATTTCAGCCATCAGCTTGGCGTTCGGGTTGTACGGGCGCTGTACCGGCATCGCCCAGAGAACGATTTCGGTGCCTTCCTTCACGCCAGCTTCCTTGAGCAGCTCTTTGGCTTTCTCAGGGTTGTACGGCGCATCCTTGATGGTGGTGTCGTAGGACCACTGGGTCGGTGGCATGGCATTGACGGCCAGTTGGCCGGCGCCCTGATACACGGAGTCGATGATCTGTTGCTTGTTGACCGCCATGTCCAGTGCCTGACGCACTTTCAGTTGGGACAACGGGTTCGGCTCGTTGCTGCCCTTGACCTTGTCCATCACGTTGTAGGCGATGTAGCCCAGGTTGAAACCAGCCTGCTCAGGCAGCTTCAAAGTCTTGTCTTCGCGCAGCGCTTTCAGATCAGCTGGACGAGGGAACAGGGTGACCTGGCACTCGTTCTTCTTCAGCTTCTGGATGCGAACCGACGGGTCGGTGGTGATGGCGAAGATCAGATTGTCGATCTTGACGTCGTCAGGCTTCCAGTAGTCCTTGTTCCCTGTGTAGCGGATGTTGGAGTCTTTCTGGTAGCTCTTGAATACGAATGGACCAGTGCCGACCGGCTTCTGGTTGATGTCGGCGGCCTTGCCTTCCTTGAGCAGCTGGGCAGCGTACTCGGCGGACTGGATCGAGGCGAAGCTCATGGCCATGTTCTGGATGAACGCGGCATCAACATCTTTGAGGGTGAACTTGACGGTGTTGTCGTCGACTTTATCGATCTTGGTGATGTTGGTGTCCATCCCCATGTCGGTGAAGTACGGGAATTCGGTCGGGTACGCTTTGCGGAACGGGTCATCCTTGTTAATCATGCGATTAAAGGTGAACAGCACGTCGTCGGCGTTGAAGTTACGTGTTGGCTTGAAGTACGGAGTGGTGTGGAACTTGACGCCTTCACGCAGGTGGAAGGTGTAAGTCAGGCCGTCGGGGGAGATGTCCCAGCTGGTCGCCAGGCCAGGAATAACGGCGGTACCGCCGCGCTCGAACTGAGTCAGGCGGTTGAACATGGTTTCGGCAGAGGCGTCGAAGTCGGTTCCGGTGGTGTATTGACCTGGATCGAAACCGGCCGGGCTCCCTTCGGAGCAGAACACCAGGTTAGTCGCAGCTTGAGCGAACGGTGCGGCAGCCAAAAGGCTGGCGCCGACTAAAAACGGAATGACCGCGTGTTTAAGCATGGTGGCCTCATGATTTGTTGTCATTTTTTAATTTTGAGGACGACCTCGTGAGTCGTGCCTGCGGATACTTATGCAGGGGCCATACCCAATGCAAGATCCAGAGCGGCTACAAGCCTTAAACGGTGGCACGAACGTACCTTAATGTCGCATTGGTATAAATTTTGACGCATTTGACCGTTTGCGCGGCATTTTTGTAGTGCATCTGACGCACGTTTATGGTGCGCGCAAGCGGTGGGTTGCCCAGGGGTGGGGCGCAGGTGTTACCTATTTATACCCCAGCCTGTGGGGCTGAATGGGAGTGGTTATTGTTGCACTGGATTGGATCAGTGAGCGTGGGTGTCACCAAGTGCAACTATTCACCTGTAGCAAAGCTTGCTCGCGATGGCCGTTACGCAGTTTTCGACTGGAACCGCGTCAGCGTTCATCGCGAGCAAGCTATGCTCCTACTGGAATGTAGCGCAAAAAAAACGGCGATCACTTTGGTGATCGCCGTTTTTGTTCAGAGGTTATCGATTCAAGGCATCAGCACTTCAATCGAACCATCGGCTGTCATGCTGACCTGGCTGGTACCGGCTTCAACCTCCGGGGTCACCGGTGCGCCGTCCATGCTGGCGGCCTTCATCATCATCGGTGCACGCATGTATGGCTGCGGGTAGCCGCTGCTGTTGAGGTTCATGTTGACGATTTTGTAGCCCTTGCCGCCCAGAGCGTCGGTGGCAAGTTGAGCGCGTGCCTTGAAGGCGGTTACAGCTTCCTTGAGCAGGGTGTCTTCACTGGCCTTGCGGGTTGGCGTGGCGATCGCGAAGTCCATGCCACCCATCTTCAGGTCGGTGAGCAGTTCGCCGGTCAGCTTCGACAGCGCAGCGAAATCCGTACTCTCCAGGCGCAGCTCGGAGCGTTCACGCCAGCCGGTGATTTTTTGGCCCTTGGCATCGTAGATCGGGTAGCTGTTACGGCTGCCCTGGCGCAGGGTGATGTCCTTGACCTGCCTGGCCTGGGCCAGCGCCTTGTTCATGGTGGTGCTGACCTCGGCGGCGAGTTTGGCCGAGTCGGTGTTTTGTGCTTCGGTGTAGAGGGTCACGATCATCAGGTCGCGAGCCACTTCCTGGCTGACTTCGGCGCGCAGGGAAATCTGGTTGTAATGAAGTTCGTCGGCAGCCACGGCCGGAAGACTGGCAAGAGTGCCAACACTCAGGGCGAGGAGGGCGGCGCTGCGGCGGAATGTGTGCATGAAAGCTCCTAAGGTGGTGCGCAGGGCATGGTCCGGGCCTGCGTGAAACCATCAGACTCTATGGAGCAGCTGCAAGTTTCAAGCTACAAGCTACAAGCTACAAGCTACAAGCTACAAGCTACAAGCTACAAGCTTTTACTTGTGGCTTGCAGCTTGAAACTTGTAGCTGTCTCTCTGTGGCCGTTTGCCGCACGTTTGCCTGCCGGCCCCCACGCTTGGTTATACTCCCTGCGATCCGCCTGGAGCGCTCATCAGGAGAGCTCATGCTCGCCCCCGTTCAAATCACTTCCGCCACTCGCCAGAACCTCTGGCGGTTGACCTTCATCCGCACCTTGGTGCTGGCCGCCCAGGCCGGTTCCGTGGGCCTGGCCTACTGGCTCGAACTGCTGCCGCTGCCCTGGTTCCAACTGGCCGCGACTCTCGGTTGCTCGATGCTGCTGTGTGCGTTCACGGCGATTCGCCTGCGCACCTCATGGCCGGTCACCGAGCTTGAATATGCCGTGCAACTGGCCTGCGACCTGTTTATCCACAGCGCCTTGCTGTATTTCTCAGGTGGTTCGACCAATCCCTTCGTCTCTTACTACCTGGTGCCGTTGACCATCGCCGCGGTGACGTTACCGTGGCGTTATTCGGTGATTCTGTCGGGCATCGCGCTGACGATGTACACCCTGCTGCTGGCGCGGTTCTATCCGTTGCAAACCTTCCCGATCGCCCGGGAAAACCTGCAGGTGTACGGGATGTGGTTGAGTTTCGCCCTCGCTGCCGCGGTCATCACTTTCTTCGCCGCACGCATGGCTGAAGAGTTGCGTCGTCAGGAGGAGTTGCGGGCGATCCGCCGCGAAGAGGGGCTGCGCGATCAGCAATTGCTGGCCGTGGCCACCCAGGCAGCGGGCGCCGCCCATGAGCTGGGTACACCGCTGGCAACGATGAGCGTGCTGCTCAAGGAAATGCGCCAGGATCACCACGACCCCCTGTTGCAGGACGACCTGAGCGTGCTGCAGGATCAGGTCAAACTGTGTAAGGAAACGTTGCAGCAGCTTGTTCGGGCGGCGGAGGCCAATCGCCGTTTGGCGGTGGAGATGCAGGACGTCACCGATTGGCTCGATGAAGCGCTCAACCGCTGGCACCTGATGCGCCCGGAAGCCAGTTATCGTTTCCAGCGCCTTGGCCAGGGCACGGTGCCGCGCATGGCACCGCCGCCGGACCTGACCCAGGCGCTGCTGAATTTGCTGAATAACGCGGCGGATGCCTGTCCCGAAGGGCTGCAAGTGACCCTGGACTGGAATGCCGAGGACTTGACCATCAGCATCCGCGATCACGGTGCCGGTGTGCCGCTGGCCATCGCCGAGCAGATCGGCAAGCCGTTTTTTACCACCAAGGGCAAAGGTTTCGGCCTGGGCCTGTTTTTGAGCAAGGCCAGCGTGACACGCGCCGGCGGCTCAGTGAAACTCTATAGTCATGAGGAAGGCGGCACGCTCACCGAGCTGCGCCTGCCCCTTGGCGCCCGAGGAGACCAACATGAGTGACGAAATCCAGGTTGAAGGCGAAGAGCTGCCGCATTTGCTGCTGGTCGACGACGACGCGACCTTTACCCGGGTGATGGCCCGCGCCATGGCCCGCCGCGGCTTTCGCGTCAGCACTGCCGGCTCTGCCGAAGAAGGTCTGACCATCGCCCAGAACGATCTGCCGGACTACGCCGCGCTGGACCTGAAAATGGACGGCGATTCCGGCCTGGTGCTTCTGCCCAAGCTGCTGGAAATGGACCCGGAAATGCGCGTGGTGATCCTGACCGGCTATTCGAGCATTGCCACCGCCGTGGAAGCGATCAAGCGCGGCGCCTGCAACTACCTGTGCAAACCGGCCGACGCCGACGACGTACTGGCCGCGCTGCTGTCCGAACACGCCGACCTCGACAGCCTGGTGCCGGAAAACCCGATGTCCGTGGACCGCTTGCAGTGGGAACACATTCAGCGAGTGTTGACCGAACACGAAGGCAACATCTCCGCCACCGCCCGCGCCTTGGGCATGCACCGCCGCACGCTGCAGCGCAAACTGCAGAAGCGTCCCGTTCGCCGCTGAACCTGCGCTGAACGAATGCGGGCCACTCCTCACGACAAACCGGACCGATCATCTATGATCGGTCCGTGCCTGTACTTTTCTTTATCGAGCCTTATCCATGAATCAGAACGCTGAATATTCCGCGGTCAACGATGCTGTGCGCGGGCAGTTTTTTCGCAAAGTCTGGGCGATGATCACCCCTTACTGGCGCAGTGAGGAGAAGGTCAAGGCCTGGACGCTGCTTATCGCGGTGATTGCCCTGTCGCTGATCAGCGTCGGTATCTCGGTGTGGTTCAACACCTGGTACAAGGATTTCTACAACGCCCTGCAACAGAAGGACGAAGCGGCGTTCTGGCGGTTGATTCTGTATTTCTGCGTGATTGCAGCGGTAGCGATTGTGGGAGCGGTGTACCGGCTCTATCTCACTCAGATGCTGACCATCCGCTGGCGGGCGTGGCTCACTGAAAAGCATTTCACCCGCTGGCTTGGCAACAAGAGTTATTACCAGCTGGAACAGGGCGGTTACACCGATAACCCGGACCAGCGGATTTCCGAAGACCTCAACAATTTCACCTCCAACACCCTGGAGCTGGGAATTGGCTTGCTTCGCAACATTGTGAGCCTGGTGTCGTTCTCGATCATTCTGTGGGGCGTGTCGGGCAGTATCGAAGTCTTCGGTTTAACCATTCCCGGCTACATGTTTTGGTGTGTGCTGGTCTATGCCGTGGTAGGCAGCTGGCTCACGCACTTGATCGGTCGTCGCTTGATCGGCCTGAATAACCAACAACAACGCTTCGAAGCCGACCTGCGTTTCTCCATGGTGCGGATTCGCGAAAACGCCGAGAGCATCGCGTTGTACAACGGCGAGCCGAACGAAAATCGTCGCTTGAGCAATCGCTTCGGGATGGTCTGGCATAACTTCTGGGACATCATGAAGGTATCCAAGCGCCTGACCTTCTTTACCGCCGGTTACAATCAGGCCGCCATCATCTTTCCGTTCATCGTCGCTTCGCCGCGTTACTTGTCCGGCAAGATCGAACTCGGTGAGCTGATGCAAATCAGCTCGGCGTTCGGCAACGTCCAGGAAAGTTTCAGTTGGTTCATCACCGCCTACCAGAGCCTCGCCTCCTGGCGCGCCACCTGCGATCGTCTGCTGAGTTTTCGCCAGGCCATGACTGACAACGAAGAGCGTGCGCCGGCCATCGATGTGCAGAACCAAGGTGATGCGCTGAAGGTGCACAAACTTGGCCTCGATCTGGCTGACGGACGCCATTTGCTGACCAACGCCGACATGACCGTGGAGGAGGGTGAGCGCGTCATGCTCAGTGGTCGTTCCGGCAGTGGCAAGTCGACCCTGTTGCGGGCGATGGGGCATTTGTGGCCGACAGGTCACGGCAGCATTCGCCTGCCGGCGGCGCGTTATCTGTTCCTGCCGCAGAAGCCTTATTTGCCGATCGGCACCCTGCGTGAAGTGCTGAGTTATCCACAGGCCGGTGATACCTACACGAACGAGCGCTATGCACACGTGCTGGAAACCTGCCGTTTGCCGCATCTGGTGGCACGTCTCGATGAGGCCAATCACTGGCAGCGCATGCTCTCGCCTGGTGAGCAGCAACGCCTGGCCTTTGCCCGCGCCCTGCTATATGCGCCGCAGTGGCTGTACATGGACGAAGCGACCTCGGCGATGGATGAGGAGGACGAAGCATCGCTTTATCAGGCACTGATCGATGAGTTGCCGGGGCTGAGCATCGTCAGCGTCGGCCATCGCAGCAGCCTCAAACGCTTCCATCCGCGGCATGTTCGTATCGAGAACGGGCATTTGGTGGACCAGGCCGTGACCGCCTGAGACACAGACTTTGCGGGAGCGAGCAGGCTCGCTCCCCTCCCATAGAGAGGCAGTATTCACCTCGACGGTGATCGTACAACCGCGTTGAGCTATGATGCGGTTTCAGCCGAATTTTTCGAGACAGATGTTCACCATGGAAAACCCGAACGACGCACCACGCCTCCCTCGCAAGCGCCGCAGCCTCGCTCAGGAACTGGTGACGGTGCTGTCCGAGCAGATCCGCGACGGTCACCTCAAGCGGGGTGACAAGTTGCCCACCGAGTCGGCGATCATGGATGCCCATGGCGTCAGCCGCACGGTAGTGCGCGAAGCGATTTCCCGTTTGCAGGCGGCGGGGCAGGTGGAAACCCGCCACGGCATCGGCACCTTCGTACTCGACACGCCGAGCCCGAGCGGTTTCCGCATCGACCCGGCCACCGTGGTCACCTTGCGTGACGTGCTGGCCATTCTGGAACTGCGCATCAGCCTGGAAGTGGAGTCCGCCGGCCTGGCCGCGCAGCGTCGCAGCCCCGAGCAGTTGGCGTTGATGCGCGCCGCGCTGGATGCGTTGAATGAAAGTGTTTCCCACGCCAGCGATGCCGTGGCTTCGGACTTCCAGTTCCACCTGCAGATTGCGCTGGCCACCGGCAACCGCTACTTCACTGACATCATGACCCACCTGGGCACCAGTATCATCCCGCGCACTCGCCTCAACTCCGCGCGACTGGCCCATGACGATCAGCAGCACTACATGAATCGCCTGAGCCGCGAGCACGAAGAAATCTACGATGCCATCGCCCGCCAGGACTCCGACGCCGCCCGCGCGGCGATGCGCCTGCACCTGACCAACAGCCGTGAGCGGTTGCGTCATGCCCATGAAGAGGCTGAGCGGCAGCGGGGGTAGTGGGTGATCGTATAAGGTCTAGGCGACCACTTGCACAGTAGCCGGTTCAGATGTAACGCTGTCTACGGTGTAAGTAACGTGCGCCGTCTTGCCTTCCTGAGTTTTGTAGACAGCGTAGTCAAGGATGGACGTAAGTATCGATCCATTGGTGGATTCTTTCTTACTCCAGTTGGAGTTCGGCCCAGTGGTCCATTCCACAAAGACGTCCTTGCCCACTGGGAAGGTCGCAGTATTCATTCTCACTTCAATGCCATTCGAGTTGGCCGAAATGGAAAGCGTACCGTTCAGCGGCTGATTAATGCGGGAATACAAATCAGGTGCTGAATGAGTTTTCTGTTGCGCTGTCATGATGAAATTTCCTTCTTTCGATAATTGTTGAAACCTGAGGTTCAGTCTCGGGCTTGATCCGGTCGTGACCCGATCAAGCTGAACTCTATGTCGACGCAAATCCCGTTTCTACTATCAGAAATGATAGTTGCGACAGGCGGCTGCCGAGCGGCTTCAGTCGCTTGCGAGAGTCAGGCTTTCCAAGTTTTCTGCCAGTTTCACGCTGCAAGACTGGGCGCAGAAGCCTTCGGGCGACGAGTTCACGTTACCGTCGGTGACTCCAGATTGTTGGCCGAATTGCTCGTCTGATAGTCCTTGAGCAGCACGCAGTGCTGCAACCCACCCCCACTCGCCAATCCGGCACCTCCCTCTGGCTTTTGCATCATTAATTTGCCGTGGTCGATGAAATGCAGTTGACGGTTGTATTTTAAGTTGTACGATGACCTACAACCTCAGCGCAGAGCTGAACGGTCTTCTCACACAACGTCGCAACCCAGGGTGTTCGAATAATGAATCCACAAGAACTGAAGTCCATCCTTTCTTCCGGTCTGCTGTCTTTCCCGGTCACCGATTTCAATGCCCAGGGCGATTTCAACCGCGCTGGCTACATCAAGCGTCTGGAATGGCTGGCCCCATACGGCGCCTCGGCTCTGTTCGCCGCGGGCGGCACCGGTGAGTTCTTCTCCCTGGCGGCCAGTGAATACTCGGAAATCATCAAGACTGCCGTCGACACTTGCGCTACCAGCGTGCCGATTCTGGCCGGTGTCGGTGGTTCGACCCGTCAGGCCATCGAGTACGCTCAGGAAGCCGAGCGTCTGGGCGCCAAAGGTCTGTTACTGCTGCCGCACTACCTGACAGAAGCCAGCCAGGATGGCGTGGCCGCCCACGTTGAAGCCGTGTGCAAATCGGTCAACATCGGCGTGGTGGTATACAACCGTAACGTTTGCCGCCTGACCGCACCGCTGCTGGAACGTCTGGCCGAGCGCTGCCCGAACCTGATCGGCTACAAGGATGGCCTGGGCGATATCGAGTTGATGGTGTCGATCCGTCGCCGCCTCGGTGATCGCTTCAGTTACCTGGGTGGTTTGCCGACCGCTGAAGTCTACGCCGCGGCTTACAAGGCGCTGGGCGTGCCGGTCTACTCCTCGGCGGTGTTCAACTTCATCCCGAAAACCGCGATGTACTTCTACCACGCCATTGCCCGCGAAGATCACGCCACCGTCGGCAAGATCATCGACGACTTCTTCCTGCCGTACCTGGATATTCGTAACCGCAAGGCCGGTTACGCTGTGAGCATCGTCAAGGCCGGGGCAAAAATTGCCGGCTATGACGCAGGTCCTGTGCGTGCACCGCTGACCGACCTGACCGGCGAAGAGTACGAAATGCTCGCCGCGCTGATCGACAAGCAAGGTGCGCAGTAACACAACCGATTAAACGAGGCCGCTGAGTATTCAGCGGCCTTTTGCGTGAAGCTTTTCGTTTCGAGGGCCGTCCAGTGACAAAGCGCTACGACAACTACATCAACGGTGAATGGGTCGCCGGTGCCGATTACTCGGCCAACATCAACCCATCCGAATTGAGCGACAACATCGGCGACTACGCCAAGGCTGACCTGGCCCAGGTCAACGCCGCCATCGACGCCGCCCGTGCCGCGTTCCCTGCGTGGTCCACGTCCGGTATTCAGGCGCGTCACGACTCCCTGGATAAAGTCGGCACCGAAATCCTCGCTCGTCGCGAAGAACTCGGCACCCTGCTGGCCCGGGAAGAGGGTAAGACCCTGCCTGAAGCCATCGGCGAAGTGACCCGCGCTGGCAACATCTTCAAGTTCTTCGCCGGTGAATGCCTGCGCCTGTCCGGCGACTACGTGCCGTCGGTGCGTCCGGGCGTCAACGTTGAAGTCACTCGCGAAGCCCTGGGCGTGGTCGGCTTGATCACGCCGTGGAACTTCCCGATCGCCATCCCGTCGTGGAAAATCGCTCCGGCCCTGGCCTACGGCAATTGCGTAGTACTCAAGCCTGCGGACCTGGTGCCGGGTTGCGCTTGGGCGCTGGCGGAAATCATCTCCCGTGCAGGCTTCCCGGCCGGTGTGTTCAACCTGGTGATGGGCAGCGGTCGCGTGGTGGGCGAAGCGCTGGTCAACAGCCCGAAAGTCGACGGCATCAGCTTCACCGGCTCGGTGGGTGTCGGTCGTCAGATCGCTGTCAGCTGCGTATCGCGTCAGGCAAAAGTCCAGCTGGAAATGGGCGGCAAGAACCCGCAGATCATTCTTGACGACGCCGACCTCAAGCAAGCGGTCGAGCTGTCCGTGCAGAGTGCGTTCTACTCCACCGGCCAGCGTTGCACGGCCTCCAGCCGCCTGATCGTCACCGCCGGGATTCACGACAAGTTCGTCGAAGCCATGGCCGAGCGCATGAAGTCGATCAAGGTCGGCCATGCGTTGAAGGCTGGCACCGACATCGGTCCGGTGGTTTCCCAGGCGCAGCTTGAACAGGACATGAAATACATCGACATCGGCCAGTCCGAAGGCGCGCGTCTGGTCAGCGGCGGTGGTCTGGTGACTTGCGACACCGAGGGTTACTTCCTTGCCCCGACCCTGTTTGCCGACAGCGAAGCGTCGATGCGTATCAGTCGCGAAGAGATCTTCGGTCCGGTGGCCAACATCGTCCGCGTGGCCGATTACGACGCTGCGCTGGCCATGGCCAACGACACCGAGTTCGGTCTGTCGGCGGGCATCGCCACGACTTCGCTGAAGTACGCCAACCACTTCAAGCGCCACTCCCAGGCCGGGATGGTGATGGTCAACCTGCCGACTGCCGGCGTGGATTACCACGTTCCGTTCGGTGGGCGTAAAGGTTCATCCTATGGATCACGTGAGCAAGGCCGCTATGCGCAAGAGTTTTACACGGTCGTAAAAACTGCCTACATCGGATCGTAACCCCGCTGAACCCGCGCGAGGCCTTTGCCTGAGGCCTGGCGCGGCACAAGACTAAAGAATGTTTTACCCGCATAAAAATAATCAGTGGGAGTACTTCTACATGCAATCGACCCAGAAGCCGACTCGCGTCCGCTATTTGATCCTGCTCATGCTGTTTCTGGTGACCACGATCAACTATGCCGACCGGGCTACCATCGCAATCGCCGGCTCCAGCCTGCAAAAAGACCTCGGCATTGACGCGGTCACCCTCGGCTATATCTTCTCCGCATTCGGTTGGGCCTACGTGGCCGGGCAAATTCCCGGCGGCTGGTTGCTGGACCGTTTCGGTTCGAAAAAAATCTATGCACTGAGCATTTTCACCTGGTCGCTGTTCACCGTGCTGCAAGGCTTTGTCGGTGAGTTCGGCATGTCCACGGCAGTGGTGGCGCTTTTCATGCTGCGCTTCCTGGTGGGCCTGGCCGAAGCGCCGTCCTTCCCCGGCAACGCCCGCATTGTCGCAGCCTGGTTTCCTACCGCTGAACGCGGCACCGCCTCGGCGATCTTCAACTCGGCGCAATACTTCGCCACTGTGTTGTTCGCACCGCTGATGGGCTGGATCGTCTATGCCTTCGGCTGGAAGCACGTGTTCATCGTCATGGGTATCCTCGGCATCGTCTTCTCGCTGATCTGGCTGAAGGTGATCTACGGTCCGCGCGAACACCCGATGATCAATGACGCCGAGTTCAAGCACATCGCCGATAACGGCGGCATGGTCGACATGGATCAGGCCAGGGGCAAAAAATCCGACGGTCCGAAGTGGGACTACATCCGCCAGTTGCTGACCAACCGCATGATGCTGGGCGTGTATCTGGGCCAGTACTGCATCAACGGCATCACTTACTTCTTCCTGACCTGGTTCCCGGTGTACCTGGTGCAAGAGCGTGGCATGACCATCCTCAAGGCCGGTTTCATTGCCTCGTTGCCGGCGATCTGCGGCTTTATCGGTGGGGTGCTCGGCGGGGTGATTTCCGATTACCTGCTGCGCAAGGGCCATTCCCTGACCTTCGCCCGCAAGGCGCCGATCATTGCCGGCCTGCTGGTTTCGAGCAGCATCGTGGCTTGCAACTATGTGGACGTTGAATGGATGGTCGTTGGCTTCATGGCTCTGGCGTTCTTCGGCAAAGGCGTGGGCGCACTGGGCTGGGCCGTGGTTTCCGACACCTCGCCGAAGCAGATCGCCGGTCTGAGCGGTGGCCTGTTCAACACCTTCGGCAACCTGGCGTCGATCACCACGCCGATTGTCATCGGCTACATCATCAGCTCCACCGGTTCGTTCAAATGGGCACTGGTGTTCGTCGGTTGCAACGCACTGGTCGCGGTGTTCAGCTATCTGGTCATCGTAGGTCCGATCAAACGCGTGGTACTCAAGGAGCCACCGGTCAGCGGTCCTGAAACCAACAACAAATTGTCTCAAGCGCATTCCTGAGGAGCGGCGTCATGCAGTTGATTGAACATTCCGACTCGCCGCGCTACATCCGCCTGCACGAGCGGGATAACGTAGTGATCGTGGTCAACGACCAGGGCGTACCGGCCGGTACTGCGTTCGCCGATGGGCTGGTCACCGTGGATTTCGTGCCGCAGAGTCACAAGGTCACCCTCGAAGACATTCCCGAGGGTGGTCAGGTGATTCGTTACGGCCAGACCATTGGCTACGCGTTGCAGCCGATTCCACGCGGCAGCTGGGTCAAGGAAGATCAACTGCGCATGCCGACCGCTCCACCGCTGGACAGCCTGCCGCTGTCCACCGAGGTGCCGGCCGCGCAAGCACCGCTGGAAGGCTTCACCTTCGAGGGTTATCGCAATGCCGACGGCACCGTCGGCACGCGCAACATTCTTGGTATTACCACCACGGTGCAATGCGTGACCGGCGTGCTGGATCACGCGGTCAAGCGCATCAAGGATGAGCTGTTGCCCAAGTACCCGCACGTCGACGACGTGGTGGCGTTGACCCACAGTTACGGCTGTGGCGTGGCGATCACTGCCACCGACGCGTACATCCCGATTCGCACCGTGCGCAATCTCGCGCGCAACCCGAACCTGGGGGGCGAGGCGTTGGTGATCAGCCTGGGCTGCGAGAAATTGCAGGCCGGGCAGGTGATGCACGAGGACGACAGCTCGGTGGATCTGAGCGAGCCATGGCTGTATCGCTTGCAGGATTCCAGTCACGGTTTTACCGAGATGATCGAGCAGATCATGGAGCTGGCTGAAGTGCGTCTGAAGAAGCTCGATCAACGCCGTCGGGAAACCGTGCCGGCGTCCGAGCTGATCCTGGGCATGCAGTGCGGCGGCAGCGATGCGTTTTCCGGAATCACCGCCAACCCTGCGCTGGGCTATGCCTCTGACTTGTTGCTGCGCGCCGGTGCGACGGTGATGTTCTCCGAAGTGACCGAAGTGCGCGACGCGATCTACCTGCTGACTTCCCGGGCACAAACCAAGGAAGTCGCGCAGGAACTGGTGCGGGAAATGGACTGGTACGACCGTTACCTGGCCAAGGGCGAAGCGGACCGCAGCGCCAATACCACGCCGGGTAACAAGAAGGGCGGCTTGTCGAACATTGTCGAGAAGTCCCTGGGCTCGATCGTCAAGTCCGGCAGCAGCGCGATCAGCGGCGTGCTTGGCCCTGGCGAGCGGTTCAAGGAAAAAGGCCTGATCTTCTGCGCGACCCCGGCCAGCGACTTTGTCTGCGGGACGTTGCAGCTGGCGGCGGGGATGAACCTGCACGTGTTCACCACCGGTCGTGGCACGCCTTACGGGCTGGCCATGGCGCCGGTGGTGAAAGTGTCGACCCGGACCGAACTGGCGCAACGCTGGCCGGACCTGATCGATATCGACGCCGGGCGCATCGCCACTGGACGTGCTTCAATCGAAGACCTCGGCTGGGAGTTGTTCCACTACTACCTGGACGTGGCCAGCGGCAAGAAGCAGACCTGGGCGGAGCGACACAAACTGCACAATGACATCACCTTGTTCAATCCGGCGCCGATTACCTGAGACCGCATCGCCTGCATCGCTGGCAAGCCAGCTCCCACAGGTTCAGCGCAATCCTTGTGGGAGCTGGCTTGCCAGCGATAGCGATCGACCAGACGCCGATGTCTTCGGTGGCTTATCATTAGCCCCATAACGACGCCCACCTCAAGGTCTTCTCCGGCATGCTGGCAATTTTCCTCGAAACCCTGAACATCACCGCACCGGTGTTCGCCATGCTGTTTCTGGGGGTGTTGCTCAAGCGCATCGACTGGATCAACGATAACTTCATCCACACTGCGTCGGCCCTGGTGTTCAACGTCACCATGCCGGCGTTGCTGTTTCTGGGCATCCTGCATGCCGACCTGCACGCCGCGCTGAAACCGGCGCTGCTGATCTATTTCTCCCTCGCGACCCTGGCGTGTTTTGCCATTGCCTGGGGCTGGGCGATTCTCAAATGTCCGCGTGAAGACCGTGGGATCTACACCCAGGGCGCCTTTCGCGGCAACAACGGGGTGATCGGACTGGCGCTGGCGGCAAGCATGTACGGTGACTACGGGATTTCCCTCGGGGCGATTCTCGCGGCGCTGGTGATTCTGTTCTACAACACGCTGTCGACCATCGTGCTGGCGGTGTACAGCCCGGTGATCAAGTCCGATCCGTGGAGCATCTGCAAAAGCGTGGTCAGCAACCCGCTGATCATCAGCGTGATCGCGGCGGCGCCCTTTGCCTACTTCAAGATCAGCCTGCCGGGGTGGCTGGAAACCTCAGGCCAGTATCTGGCGCAAACCACCTTGCCACTGGCGCTGATCTGCATCGGCGGCACGCTGTCGCTCGCGGCGATGCGTAAAAGCGGTTCAATGGCGCTCAGTTCAAGCCTGGTGAAAATGCTTGGCCTGCCCATACTGGCGACTTTGGGCGCGTGGCTCTGGGGGTTTCGTGGGGCGGAGCTGGGGATTCTGTTTCTGTACTTCGGCAGCCCGACCGCGGCCGCCAGTTTCGTCATGGCCCGGGCGGCGGATGGTAATCATGAGCTGGCGGCGGCGATCATCGTTATCACCACGCTGATGGCGGCGGTCACCACCAACATCGGGATCTTTTTGTTGCAGTGGGGTGGGTGGATTTAACTCGAAGTCTTGCGGTGTTCTTTATGGCCTCTTCGCGAGCAAGCCCGCTCCCACTGGGGAATGCATTCCAAGTGTGGGAGCGGGCTTGCTCGCGAAGGCGTCGGACCTGTCGCCGCTACTTTCGGATATTTAAGCCGGCTTCTGATACGTGTCGATCACTTCCTGCGCCGCCCGAAACGCATCGATCGCCGCCGGCACGCCGGCATACACCGCGCAATGCAGCAGCGCTTCACGGATCTCATCTACCGTGCAACCGTTGTTCAACGCACCACGCACATGACCTTTCAACTCTTGCGGGCACTTCAGCGCGGTCAGCGCGGCGAGGGTAATCAGGCTGCGGGTTTTCAATGGCAAGCCTTCACGGTTCCACACACCGCCCCAGGCGTGTTCGTTGACGAAGTCCTGCAGCGGCTGGGTGAATTCCGTGGCGTTGCCCAGCGCGCGGTCGACGAAGGCGTCGCCCATCACTTGGCGACGTACTTCAACGCCGGTTTTTTTATTTTCGGTCATGGCAACTCCCTCTTGTGATGTTGGCGGCGCCAGGCGCGCAGCGACGTGAACAGCAAGAACGCCACCAGCGCCGGCAGGACGAAAAACAGCATCAGGTGTTCAAGCTTGCCCGCCAGCGGCATGCCGGTGGTGAACGACACCACGTGCAGCCCGTAAGCCAGGTACAAGCCCAAAAACAGCAGGCCCTCGACGCGGGTCACGCGGTAGCCGGAATAGAACATCGGCAGGCACAGCACGGCGACGCCGAGCATCACCGGCAGGTCGAAATCCAGCGCGTTGGGCGACACCGACAGCGGCGCAGGCGCAATCAATGCGGTCAGGCCCAGCACACCCAGGAGGTTGAACAGGTTGCTGCCGATCACGTTGCCCACGGCGATCTCCCGTTCACCGCGCAATGCGGCGATCAACGAGGTGGCGAGTTCCGGCAGCGACGTGCTGACAGCGACGATGGTCAGGCCGATGATCCGCTCCGACAGCCCGAGGTCGGTGGCCACCGATACCGCCGCGCCCAGCAGCAAATGTCCGGCGTACACCAGCATCGCCAGGCCGCTGACGATCATCAGCAGGCTGCTGATCCACGGCGTCTGGGTGCCTTCGGAACTGATCGAGTGCGGGCGAGCCGAGTGCCGCGACTGGCGCAGCAGCAAACCCAGGTACAGCACCAGTGCCGCCAGCAGCATCACACCGTCGGCGCGGGTTAGTTCTTCGTTCCAAGCCAGCACGAACACCAGCAGGCTGGCGCCGATCATCAGCGGAATATCCAGGCGCACCAGTTGCCGTGATACCCGCAACGGGATGATCAGCGCCGACAACCCGAGGGTGACGAGGATGTTGAAAATGCTGCTGCCGATCACACTGCCGACGGCGATGTCGGCGTTATGCGCCAGGGTCGCTTGCAGGCTCACGGCCATCTGCGGTGCACTGCTGCCGAGGGCAACAATGGTCAGGCCGATGATCAGCGGTCGCACATGCAGGCGCGCGGCCAGGCGCACCGCCCCACGCACCATCAGTTCGGCACCGGCGATCAATAGCACCAGCCCGCTGAGCAATTCGATCACGCTGATCAGGGGTAAATCGGCTAGTCCGAAAATGGTCGGGGCTCCGTGGTTCAGTCGAGGGCTTGCACGCGAACCCGTGCGGTGCCGCTCTTGAGCATACCCAGGCGTTCGGCGGCTTCATGGGACAGGTCTATCAGGCGCCCGCGGGTATGTGGCCCGCGATCGTTGATGCGCACTATGCAGGATCTGTCATTTTTCAGATTGGTGACCTTCACCCGCGTGCCGAAGGGTAGCTGGCGGTGGGCGGCGGTCATTGAATTCTTGTCGAAACGCTCGCCGCTGGCGGTGCGTTTGCCCTGGTGTTTGGCACCGTAGTACGAGGCCACACCGGTTTTGTCGTAGCCGTGTGGATCGACGGTGTCGGTGCTGGCGCAACCGGCGAGCAGAGAGAGCAGGGCGCAAAGTCCAAATAGACGCTTCATAGAAGTTTTCCCGAAACAAAAGTGGGAGCGAGCCTGCTCGCGAATGCCAATCTGACAGTCAACTTTGTATTGAGTGCCAAACCCCATTCGCGAGCAGACTCGCTCCCACAGTAAAATGGAGCCAGGTTTGAATGCTGGCTCCATTCCGGTCAGCCTTCGAGCTTGCTTTTGAGCAGTTCGTTGACCTGTTGCGGGTTGGCCTTGCCTTTGGAGGCTTTCATGGCCTGGCCGACGAAGAAGCCGAACATCTTGCCGCGTTTGGCTTCGTCTGCCGCGCGGTACTGTTCAACCTGCTCGGCGTTGGCCGCGAGCATTTCGTCCAGCACCGCCGAGATTGCGCCGGTGTCGGTCACTTGCTTGAGGCCGCGCTTGTCGATGATCTCGTCCGCGCTGCCTTCGCCATTGGCCATGGCTTCGAACACAACCTTGGCGATCTTGCCGGAGATGGTGTTGTCCTTGATGCGCAGCAGCATGCCGCCCAGTTGCTCGGCCGAAACCGGCGACTGTTCGATATCCAGGCCTTGCTTGTTGAGCAGGCTGCCCAGTTCAACCATCACCCAGTTCGCCGCCAGCTTGGCGTCGCCGCCGATGCTCGCGACTTTCTCGAAGTAGTCGGCTTGCTCGCGGCTGGTGGCCAGGACACTGGCGTCGTAGACAGACAGACCGAACTGCTCCTGGAAACGCTCGCGTTTTTGCGGTGGCAACTCAGGCAGGGTGGCACGCACGTCATCGAGGAACGCGTTTTCGATGACCACCGGCAACAGGTCCGGATCGGGGAAGTAACGGTAGTCGTTGGCTTCCTCCTTGCTGCGCATTGGACGGGTTTCGTCCTTGTTCGGGTCGTACAGGCGAGTCTGCTGGATCACCTTGCCGCCGTCTTCGATCAATTCGATCTGACGCTGGATTTCGCTGTTGATCGCTTTCTCGATGAAGCGGAACGAGTTGACGTTCTTGATCTCGCAGCGGGTACCGAACTCGACCTGACCTTTCGGACGGATCGACACGTTGCAGTCGCAACGCAGCGAACCTTCGGCCATGTTGCCGTCGCAGATGCCCAGGTAACGCACCAGGGCGTGGATCGCCTTGACGTAGGCCACGGCTTCCTTGGCACTGCGCATGTCCGGCTCGGAGACGATTTCCAGCAGCGGCGTGCCGGCACGGTTCAGGTCGATGCCACTGGCGCCGCTGAACTCTTCGTGCAGGCTCTTGCCGGCGTCTTCTTCAAGGTGCGCGCGGGTGATGCCGACACGTTTGACCGTGCCGTCTTCCAGGGCGATGTTCAGATGGCCCTTGCCGACGATCGGCAATTCCATCTGGCTGATCTGGTAGCCCTTGGGCAGGTCTGGATAGAAGTAGTTTTTACGGGCGAACACGTTGTGCTGGCCGATCTCGGCGTCAATCGCTAGACCGAACATCACCGCCATGCGCACCGCTTCCTGGTTCAGTACTGGCAATACGCCAGGCATGCCGAGGTCGATCAGGCTGGCCTGAGTGTTCGGCTCGGAACCGAAAGTAGTGGAACTACCGGAAAAGATTTTCGACCGGGTGGTGAGCTGGGTGTGAATCTCCAGCCCGATCACGACTTCCCATTGCATGTGTGTCTCCTCAGAAGCCGGTTGGGGTGCGGGTGTGCCAGTCAGTGTTCAACTGATACTGGTGCGCAACGTTGAGCAAGCGGCCTTCCTGGAAGTACGGGGCGAGCAGTTGCACGCCGACCGGCAGACCATCGACAAAGCCTGCTGGCATGGACAAGCCCGGCAGACCCGCGAGGTTGGCGGTAATGGTGTAAACGTCTTCCAGGTACGCAGCGACCGGGTCGCTGTTCTTGGCGCCTAGCTTCCAGGCCGGGTTCGGCGTGGTTGGGCCGAGGATGATGTCGACCTCATTGAAGGCAGCCATGAAGTCGTTCTTGATCAAGCGACGAATCTTCTGCGCCTTCAGGTAGTAGGCGTCGTAGTAACCGGCGGACAGTGCATAGGCACCGACCATGATCCGGCGCTGCACTTCAGGCCCGAAGCCTTCGCCACGGGAACGCTTGTACAGGTCCTCGAGGTTTTTCGGGTCTGCGCAACGGTAGCCGAAACGCACGCCGTCGAAGCGCGACAGGTTGGAAGAGGCTTCGGCCGGAGCGATCACGTAGTACGCAGGAATGGCGTGCTGCATGTTCGGCAGGCTGATTTCCTTGACCACGGCGCCGAGCTTTTTCAACGCTTCGACGCTAGCCATGACCAGATCGGCAATGCGCGGGTCGAGACCGGCGCTGAAGTACTCCTTCGGTACACCGATACGCAGGCCTTGCAGCGAACCGTTCAAGCTGGCGCTGTAGTCCGGCACGGGTTCGTCGATGCTGGTGGAGTCGTTCGGATCGAAGCCGGCCATACCTTGCAACAATATTGCGCAGTCTTCGGCGGTGCGTGCCAACGGGCCGCCCTGATCGAGGCTGGAGGCGTAAGCGATCATGCCCCAGCGCGATACGCGACCGTACGTCGGTTTCAGGCCGGTAAGGTTGGTCAGCGCCGCTGGCTGACGGATCGAACCGCCGGTATCGGTGCCGGTGGCCGCAGGTAACAGGCGAGCGGCCACCGCGGCGGCCGAACCACCGGACGAACCGCCCGGCACGTGTTCCAGGTTCCACGGGTTTTTCACCGCGCCGTAGTAGCTCGACTCGTTGGCCGAACCCATGGCGAATTCGTCCATGTTGGTCTTGCCCAGGGTCACGGCCCCGGCAGCGGCCAGCTTGGCGACGACGGTGGCGTCGTACGGAGCCTTGAAGTTGTCGAGCATCTTCGAGCCGCAGCTGGTGCGGATGCCCTGGGTGCAGAACAGATCTTTGTGGGCGATCGGCGCGCCGAGCAGGGCGCCGCTCTCACCGTTGGCGCGGCGTGCGTCGGCGGCTTTCGCCTGCTGCAGCGCCAGGTCTTCGGTGAGGCTGATGAAACTGTTGAGCTGCGGATCGAGCTGTGCGATGCGCGCCAGCAGGACTTTGGTCAGCTCTTCGGAGGAAAACTTTTTATCGGCGAGTCCGCGGGCGATCTCGGCCAGAGTCAATTGATGCATTGCAGGCTCTTTCCCTTTAGTCGATGACTTTCGGAACCAGATACAGGCCGTTTTCGACCGCTGGTGCGATGGACTGGTAGGCCTCGCGGTTATTGGTCTCGGTCACGACGTCTGCACGCAGGCGCTGGCTGGCTTCCAGTGGGTGGGCCAGCGGCTCGATACCGTCGGTATTGACCGCCTGCATTTCGTCGACCAGCCCGAGAATGCTGTTGAGGGCCGAAGTGATGTGTGGAAGATCGGCATCATTGAGGCCAAGGCAGGCCAGATGAGCGATTTTTTCCACGTCGGAGCGTTCAAGCGCCATTGGGATTCTCCAGTGGAAAACAAAACGGACGGCGTCCGTGTGTTAGATTGTCGGAACACTACCGCACTTCTACGGTCATAAGGCCGCGATTGTGGGGCTTGGTGCACAGAAAAGCGGCCAATTTAACATATTGGCGCCTTGCCCAAAATCCCTGTCGTTGTTAGAGTTTGCCGCACTTTTTTACCCACGCGTTGCCTAGGGTCCCTTTCCCATGTTCAAGAAACTGCGTGGCATGTTTTCCAGCGATCTTTCCATTGACCTGGGCACTGCCAACACCCTTATTTACGTGCGCGAGCGCGGTATCGTCCTGAATGAGCCATCGGTTGTGGCCATTCGGACACACGGTAACCAGAAAAGTGTCGTTGCTGTCGGCACCGAAGCCAAGCGCATGCTGGGCCGTACGCCGGGCAACATTGCTGCCATTCGTCCGATGAAAGACGGCGTGATCGCCGACTTCAGCGTCTGCGAAAAGATGCTGCAGTACTTCATCAACAAGGTTCATGAAAACAGCTTCCTGCAGCCTAGTCCTCGCGTGCTGATCTGCGTTCCTTGCAAATCCACCCAGGTTGAGCGTCGCGCCATCCGTGAATCGGCCCTCGGTGCCGGTGCCCGTGAAGTATTCCTGATCGAAGAGCCAATGGCCGCTGCGATCGGTGCCGGCCTGCCGGTTGAAGAAGCGCGCGGTTCGATGGTGGTCGATATCGGTGGCGGTACCACCGAAATCGCGCTGATCTCCCTGAACGGTGTGGTTTACGCTGAATCCGTACGGGTTGGCGGCGACCGCTTCGACGAAGCGATCATCACCTACGTGCGTCGCAACTACGGCAGCCTGATCGGCGAGTCCACCGCCGAGCGCATCAAACAGGAAATCGGCACGGCCTACCCGGGCGGTGAAGTGCGTGAAGTCGACGTGCGTGGCCGTAACCTGGCTGAAGGCGTTCCACGCGCATTCACCCTGAACTCCAACGAAGTGCTGGAAGCTCTGCAAGAGTCCCTGGCGACCATCGTTCAGGCCGTGAAAAGCGCCCTGGAGCAATCGCCGCCGGAACTGGCGTCCGACATCGCCGAGCGTGGCCTGGTACTGACCGGTGGTGGCGCCTTGCTGCGTGACCTCGACAAGTTGCTGGCCCAGGAAACCGGCCTGCCGGTGATCGTCGCCGAAGACCCGTTGACCTGCGTAGCTCGCGGCGGTGGCCGTGCATTGGAAATGATGGATAAACACACCATGGATCTGCTCTCCAGCGAATAAGTCGCCGGATTGCCTTCATGCTGTTGAGCGCGCAGGCGGCACTTTGCAGTGCTGCCTGTTCGCGTTTATCTTCTGTCAGTCTGCATCCAGGCCGGTTTGATGCCGTATGAATAAAGAGAATATTTGCCTGGGAGGAGCGGCTTATTAAACCGCTTTTCACCAAGGGTCCCTCACTGGGCGTGCGCTTGTTGGTGCTGGTCGTGCTTTCGGTCGCGCTGATGGTGTTCGATGCCCGCTTCACACTGCTCAAGCCAGTGCGTAGCCAGATGTCGCTGGTGCTGATGCAGTCTTACTGGATCACCGACCTGCCGCAGCGGCTATGGCAGGGTGTGGCCAGCCAGTTTGGCAGCCGGACCGAGCTCGTCGCCGAAAACGAAAAGCTCAAGAGCGAAAACCTGCTGTTGCAGGGGCGCATGCAAAAGCTTGCCTCCCTGACCGAGCAGAACGTTCGGCTGCGCGAGTTGCTCAACTCCTCGGCATTGGTCAACGAAAAGGTCGAAGTGGCCGAATTGATCGGCATGGACCCCAACCCGTTCACCCACCGCATCATCATCAACAAGGGTGAGCGTGACGGTGTGGTCCTCGGTCAGCCGGTACTCGATGCCCGCGGCCTGATGGGCCAGGTGGTCGAGTTGATGCCCTATACCTCCCGCGTCCTGCTGCTGACCGATTCCACCCACAGCATTCCAGTGCAGGTCAATCGCAACGGCCTGCGGGCGATCGCCAGCGGCACCGGCAACCCGGAACGCCTCGAACTGCGTCACGTGGCGGATACCGCTGACATCAAGGAAGGCGACTTGCTGGTCAGCTCCGGCCTGGGGCAGCGTTTCCCTGCGGGTTACCCGGTGGCCACGGTCAAGGAAGTGATCCACGACTCCGGCCAGCCGTTCGCCATTGTCCGCGCGGTGCCGACCGCAGCCCTCAATCGCAGCCGTTATTTGTTGCTGGTGTTCAGTGACAATCGTACAGCTGAAGAGCGTGCCAATGATGCGGCGCAGGCACAGGAGTCTCTGGATGCTCAGGGCGGTGGACCGATTATTCCGGCGACCGTGCCGAAACCTGCCATTGTTCCGGCCGCCGTCGCGGCGCCAGCAGCACCGGTAGCCCCGGCAACGGCTCCTGCTGCCGCCACTCCGGCCAAGCCTGTCGCCACCCATCCCGCCGCTGCCAAGCCTCCGGCGGCTCAACCCGCTGCCGTGAAGCCTGCTGCCAAACCGCCTGTCTCCGCGCCGGCTACCACTGGGGGACGAGAATAATGGTCGGTGTCAAAGCTTCACGAAACGGCTGGATGGTCTGGCTGACGTTCGCCATCGGCATGCTGCTCAGCGTTTCGCCGCTGCCGCAATTCATGGAAATCCTTCGCCCGCTTTGGCTGGCCTTGCTGCTGGCGTTCTGGGCGTTGGCCCTGCCGCAGAAAATCGGGATGGTCACCGCGTGGTGCCTGGGCCTGGCGGAAGACGTGCTGTATGGCACGCTGCTGGGCCAGAACGCTTTGATCCTGACACTCATCACCTACCTGGTGCTGGCACTGCAACAACGCCTGCGGATGTTCCCGATGTGGCAGCAGAGCCTGGTGATCCTGGTGATCTTCGGTCTCGCGCAGCTTGTCCAACTATGGCTCAGCGCGCTGACCGGTAATCGTCAGCCAACGCTGGCGCTGGTGTTGCCGGCGCTGGTCAGCGCATTGCTCTGGCCGTGGATCAGCTTCGCTTTGCGCGGTTTGCGTCGACGCTACAAAATCAATTAATTCGGTCAGGCATTTGCCTCCAATTTGACAGGGAGATGTCTTGATGAAACGGCTGTATCTTGCCTCTGGCTCACCGCGTCGGCGTGAGTTGCTCACGCAGATCGGCGTGTCTTTCACCGCCATCAGTGCGGACATCGATGAAACCCCTCTGACTCATGAATCGCCTTCGGCCTATGTCGAGCGTCTTGCGCGCGGCAAGGCTGCGGCCGGGCGCGATTCGGTGGTGTCCGATGCGCCGTTCTGCGTGTTGGGCGCCGATACTGCTGTTGTGCTCGACGGCAAAATTCTCGGCAAACCGGTTGATGAAGCTGACGCTTGCGCCATGCTGAAGATGTTGTCCGGGAATGAACATGAAGTCCTGACGGCGATTGCGTTGCTCGAGGGGGAGCGTTGCGAGTCGCGTGTGGTGCGCAGTGTGGTGCGTTTTCGGCCCATTGACAGCGACGAGGCGGTGGCCTACTGGGCGAGCGGCGAGCCGCAGGACAAGGCAGGTGGTTATGGAATTCAAGGATTGGGTGCGGTGTTTGTCGCCGGGCTCGATGGAAGTTACTCGGCGGTGGTTGGACTGCCGCTGTGCGAAACCGCGGAACTGCTCGGCCATTTCGGCATACCCTGTTGGCAAACCCATAACGCGCGTTAAGCGTCGTACTGACCAGATGCGGCCATTATCGTGAACATGCCTGAACGAGATCCTGCCATGAGTGAAGAGATTCTGATCAACATCACGCCGATGGAATCACGCGTGGCGGTGGTCGAAAACGGTGTCCTGCAAGAGGTCCATGTCGAGCGTACGCAAAAGCGCGGGATCGTCGGCAACATCTATAAAGGCAAAGTCGTGCGGGTATTGCCGGGCATGCAGGCGGCATTTGTCGATATCGGTCTGGATCGTGCCGCGTTCATTCATGCTTCGGAGATTTCCCTGCGCGAAGGTCCGGCGGTAGAGAGCATCAGTGCATTGGTGCATGAAGGCCAGAGCCTGGTAGTGCAAGTCACCAAAGACCCGATCGGCTCCAAAGGGGCGCGGTTGACTACCCAGTTGTCGATCCCGTCGCGCTATCTGGTGTACATGCCGCGCACCGCGCATGTCGGCATTTCGCTGAAGATCGAAGACGAAGCCGAGCGCGAGCGCCTCAAGCAAGTGGTCAGCGATTGTGTCGCCAAGGAGGGCATCAAGGAAGCCGGCGGTTTTATCCTGCGTACGGCGGCCGAAGGTGCCGGGGCCGACGAAATTCTCATGGACATCCGCTACCTGCGCAGGCTCTGGGATCAGATCAATGCCCAGATTTTGACCATCAGCGCGCCAAGCGTGATCTATGAGGATCTCGGTCTGGCGCTGCGCACCCTGCGTGATCTGGTGAGCCCGAAAATCGAGAAGATTCGCATCGACTCGCGAGAAACCTTCCAGAAAACCACGCAATTCGTCGCCGAACTGATGCCGGAGATCGCCGATCGTCTGGAACACTACCCCGGCGAGCGGCCGATTTTCGACCTGTACGGCGTCGAAGACGAAATCCAGAAAGCCCTGGAACGCAAAGTCCCGCTCAAGTCCGGTGGTTACTTGGTGGTGGACCCGGCGGAAGCCATGAGTACCATTGACGTCAACACCGGGGCGTTCGTCGGTCATCGCAACCTTGAAGAAACCATCTTCAAGACCAACCTCGAAGCCGCCACCGCCATCGCTCGCCAACTGCGACTGCGCAACCTGGGCGGGATCATCATCATCGACTTCATCGACATGGAAGATGAAGAACATCAGCGCCAGGTGCTGCGCACGCTGGAGAAACAGTTGGAGCGCGATCACGCCAAGACCAACATCATCGGCATCACCGAGTTGGGCCTGGTACAGATGACGCGCAAGCGCACCCGCGAAAGCCTCGAGCAAGTGTTGTGCGAACCGTGCACCAGTTGCCAGGGCCGCGGCAAGTTGAAGACCCCGGAAACCGTTTGCTACGAAATCTTCCGTGAAATTCTCCGCGAGGCTCGCGCCTATCAGGCGGAAGGCTATCGTGTATTGGCGAACCAGAAAGTTGTCGATCGCCTGCTCGATGAAGAGTCGGGCAACGTCGCCGAGCTTGAAGGGTTCATCGGACGCACCATTCGGTTCCAGGTGGAAACCATGTATTCCCAGGAACAATACGACGTGGTGCTGCTCTGAATCGCTACGTCCTGATTTTTTCTCAACGGCTGGCCTCAGCTTTTCGCAGAACTTTTGCCATGGGAGCCAACTGACATGGAGCGTCTGACACGCATTTTGGCCGCACTGACCCGCTGGGGTCTGGGCCTGTGCGCGTTGGTTTTGGTATTGATGGCGTTGTACGTCAGCCTTGGCCGGGAACTGGCGCCGCTGGTGGCCGAATACCGTGTCGAAGTTGAAACCAGGGCCAGTGAGGCCTTGGGCATGCCACTGCAAATCGGCGAGTTGAAAGGCAGCTGGAGCGGCTTCGCGCCTATTTTGTCGGTTCACGATGTCACCGTGGGCGAGGGTGCCAACGCCCTGCACCTGGAGCATGTGCGGGTAGTGCCGGATCTATGGGGCAGTGTATTGGCGCGCGAAGTGCGCATCGCCCATCTGGAACTCAACGGCCTGAAGATCAGCCTCAAGCAAGGCGATGATGGCCAGTGGGCGCTGGAAGGCTTGCCGGTCAAGGACGATCAGCCCCTGGACCCGCAGCAGTTGCTCAATCGCATGCAGATGCTCCAGCAGTTGTCGGTTCTCGACAGCCAGATCACCTTGCAGCCGTGGGGAGCGTCGCCACTGACGCTGACTTACGTCGGCCTGAATCTGAAAACCGGTGTCACGCGTCAGCGACTTGATGCCCGCCTGACGCTGCCTGACGGGCAACCGCTGGCCATGAGCCTGCGCACGCGCATACGTGCCAGCCATTGGAAGGACGCTGAAGCCCAGGTTTACCTGAGCCTGCCGCAAAGCGACTGGTCGAAATGGCTGCCCGAGAGCATCAGCCAGCAATGGAATTTCTCCGAGATAAAGGCCGGCGGCGAGCTGTGGGCGACCTGGGGCAAGGGCGAGTTGCAAAGCGCAGCGGTGCGTTTGAATGCGCCGCAACTCAAGGGCGCCTATGCCGAACGCAAACCGGTCCAGATCAACAATCTGGCGCTCAATGGCTATTTCCAGCGCAACGCCGAAGGCATGCTGGTGACGGTCGATTCCCTGGCGATGAACCTCGGCGAGACCCGCTGGGAATCGCGTCTGCAGTTCAAGCAAACCACAGCCACTGACAAGTCGGAGGCGCTCTGGCATTTGCAGGCCGACCGCCTCGAACTTACCCCGCTCACGCCGCTGCTCAATGCCTTGGCGCCACTGCCTGAAGGCCTTGCAACGGTGGTCGAGCGACTCAAGGTCACCGGCGGGCTGCGCAATGTCCTGATCGACGTGCGGCCCAATGCCACGGATGACAGCAAATTCAGCTTCGCCGCCAACCTTGACCGGGTCGGTTTCGACGCCTATCACGGTGCGCCAGCGGCGCGAAACATCACGGGCAGCATCAGCGGTGACCTTGGGCAGGGCGAGTTGCGCATGGACAGCAAGGATTTCATGCTGCACCTGGACCCGATTTTCGCCAAGCCATGGCAGTACATTCAGGCCAATGCCCGCCTGACCTGGAAGCTCGACAAAGAAGGCTTTACCCTGATCGCGCCGTACCTGAAGGTGTTGGGCGAAGAGGGCAAGATTGCCGGCGATTTCCTGATCCGCCTGCATTTCGACCACACCCAGGAAGACTACATGGACCTGCGGGTCGGTCTGGTGGAGGGGGACGGTCGTTACACCGCCAAATACCTGCCGGCGGTGCTCAGCCCGGCGCTGGACGAATGGTTGCGTACGGCGATTCTCAAAGGTGCAGTGGATCAGGGCTTCTTCCAGTACCAGGGGTCGTTGAACCACGGCGCAGCCGAGACAGCGCGCAGTATCAGTCTGTTTTTCAAGGTGCACGATGCCGAATTGGCCTTCCAGCCGGGCTGGCCCCATGTCAGCAAGGTGACCGGTGATGTGTTCGTTGAAGACAGCGGCGTGCGGATCCTGGCCAGCAAGGGGCAATTGCTCGATACCCAGGTCCGCGACATTTACGTCAATATCCCCCATGTGCCGGACGGGCAAAGCCCCCACCTGTTTCTCGACGGGGCGTTTGCCGGAGGTTTGGGCGACGGTCTGAAAATTCTTCAAACAGCGCCGATCGGCACTGCCGAGACCTTTGCCGGTTGGGAAGGCGAGGGGGATCTGCAAGGCAAGCTCAAGCTTGATATTCCGTTGGCCAAGGGCGAGCAACCGAAAATCCTGGTTGACTTCAAGACAGCCAAGGCCCGCCTGAAACTGGCCGAACCGTCACTGGAGCTGACGCAGCTCAAGGGCGATTTCCGCTTCGACAGCGCCAAAGGGCTGAGCGGGAAAAACATCACCGCCCGAGCGTTCGACAAACCGGTAAGCGCGCAGATTTTCGCCGATGGTCGCGAAGGCAAGCTCAACACCCGGGTCAACGCTTCGGGGCAGGTCGAAGTCAAAAAGCTCACGGAGTGGCTGAGCGTTACCCAGCCGTTGCCGGTCAGCGGCGTGATCCCCTACCAGTTGCAACTGACCCTCGATGGCGCTGATAGCCAGCTGATGGTCAACTCCAGTCTTAAGGGCGTGACCCTGGACTTACCGGCGCCGTTCGGCCTGGCGGCGGATGCCGGGCGTGACACGACGTTCCGCATGACGCTGCAAGGCGCGGAGCGACGCTATTGGGTGAATTACGGTGAGTTGGCGAACTTCACCTTTGCCGCACCGACGGGCAATTTTTCCGATGGGCGAGGTGAATTGTTTCTGGGCAACGGTAATGCGATGTTGCCTGGCGCCAAGGGCCTGCGGGTGCGCGGTGTGCTGTCGGAACTGGACGTCGGCCCGTGGCAGGATCTGTTGGGCAAGTATGCCGGGCAGGACCCCGGAGGCAGCGCCAAGCAGTTACTCAGCGGCGCGGATTTCAAGGTCGGCAAGCTTGTCGCCCTCGGCACGACGCTGGATCAGGCGTCGGTGCAGTTGACGCGTAAACCGACTGCCTGGGCCTTGCAGCTGGACAGTCAGCAGGTCAAGGGCAATGCCAGCTTCCCTGATGCGAAAGCTGCACCGATGGTGATCAATCTGCAAACCGTGCGTCTGCCGGCACCGGACCCGACGGTACTGGCCGATGAGAACTCGCCGGACCCGCTGGCCTCGGTGGATCCAAGCAAGATCCCGGCGATGGATATCACCATCAATCAGCTGTACCAGGGCAATGACCTGGTGGGTGCCTGGTCGCTGAAAGTGCGCCCGACGGCCAAGGGCATTGCTCTGAACTCACTGGACATGGGCCTCAAAGGCATATTGTTGCAGGGCAGCGGCGGCTGGGAAGGTGTGCCCGGCGCCAGCACAAGCTGGTACAAGGGGCGGATCAGCGGCAAGAACCTCGCGGACGTACTCAAGGGCTGGGGCTTTGCGCCAAGTGTCACCAGTCAGGAATTCCATATGGATGTCGATGGCCGTTGGCCCGGCTCACCGGCCTGGCTGGCCTCCAAGCGTTTTTCCGGCACCCTCGATGCTTCGATGAAGGAAGGCCAGTTTGTTGAAGTCGAGGGCGGTGCCCAGGCGTTGCGGGTGTTTGGCTTGCTCAACTTCAACTCCATTGGCCGGCGTTTGCGCCTGGACTTCTCCGATCTGTTCGGCAAAGGCTTGAGCTATGACAGGGTCAAGGGGCTGCTGGTGGCGACCAACGGCGTGTACGTGACCCGCGAGCCGATCCAGATGACGGGGCCGTCGAGCAATGTTGAACTCAACGGTACCCTGAATCTGGTTGGTGATCAGATCGATGCCAAATTGCTGGTGACCTTGCCGGTGACCAACAACTTGCCGATTGCCGCCCTGATCGTCGGTGCACCTGCCATTGGCGGGGCGCTGTTCCTGATCGACAAGTTGATCGGCGATCGCGTCGCCCGTTTCGCCAGCGTGAAATACACCGTCAAAGGGCCGTGGAAAGATCCGAAAATCACCTACGACAAGCCTTTTTGAGTTCTTTTTTGCACAGCCACTCGCCGGGGCTATGGAGTAGCATGGCGGCCTGCCCTTGTGAAAAGCGAAGTTGGAGCGCGCCATGTCTGTAGCGGTGATTCAAATGGTCAGCCAGAGCGATGTGCCGGCCAACCTGGTTCAGGCGCGTCGCCTGCTTGAACAGGCCGCGGCCTCAGGTGCGGTGCTGGCCGTGCTGCCGGAAAACTTCGCCGCCATGGGCCGCCGTGATATCGCCGACATCGGTCGCGCCGAGGCGTTGGGCGAAGGCCCGATCCTGCCCTGGTTGAAACAGACCGCACGTGACCTCAAGTTATGGATAGTGGCCGGCACTTTGCCCTTACCGCCGGTGGATCAACCGACGGCCAAAGCGCACGCCTGTTCGTTGCTGGTGAATGATCAAGGCGAAACGGTGGCGCGCTACGACAAACTGCACCTGTTTGACGTGGACGTGGCGGACAATCGCGGCCGTTATCGCGAATCCGATGACTATGCTTATGGCAGTGGGGTCGTGGTCGCGGACACGCCGGTGGGGCGAGTCGGCCTGACGGTCTGTTATGACTTGCGCTTTCCGGAGCTCTACAGCGAATTGCGTGCTGCCGGCGCGGAACTGATTACCGCGCCGTCGGCCTTTACCGCCGTGACCGGCGCCGCGCACTGGGACGTGCTGATTCGCGCAAGGGCCATCGAAACCCAGTGTTATGTACTCGCGGCTGCCCAGGGTGGGACGCATCCGGGGCCGCGGGAAACCTGGGGGCATGCGGCCATTGTCGATCCATGGGGTCGAGTGCTGGCGCAACAGGATCAAGGCGAGGCCGTGCTGCTGGCCGAACGCGACAGCAGCGAACAGGCGTCCATCCGGGCGCGGATGCCGGTGTCCAGTCACCGGCGCTTTTTCTCGCAGGGCGCTCAGCGGCCTGCATCAGAACGACGAATTTAAGGCGTAAAGCATATGAGCGAGTTGTTGTCCTCAGTCAGTGAGCACCTCCTGGCGCCCGGCGGCGTAACGATCGAAAGCCTGCAAGGTGTACTCGGCGATCTGGCCGGGCCGGGTATCGATGCCGCCGACCTGTATTTCCAGGGGCAGATTTCCGAGTCCTGGGCGCTGGAAGACGGCATCGTCAAGGAAGGCAGCTTCAACCTTGACCAGGGAGTGGGCGTGCGGGCGCAATCGGGTGAAAAAACCGGTTTCGCCTACAGCAACGCGATCACCCTCGAAGCTCTGGGCGCGGCGGCCCGTGCCGCCCGTTCGATTTCCCGGGCCGGGCAGAACGGCACGGTGCAAGCATTCACCACCCAGGATGTCGCGCAGTTGTACGCGCCGGACAATCCCCTGGAAGTGCTGAGCCGTGCCGAGAAAGTCGATCTGCTCAAGCGCATCGATGCAGCCACTCGCGCGCTCGATCCGCGTATCCAGCAAGTCACCGTGAGCATGGCCGGTGTCTGGGAACGGATTCTGGTGGCGTCCACCGACGGTGGTCTGGCGGCGGATGTACGGCCACTGGTGCGCTTCAATGTCAGTGTGATCGTCGAGCAGAATGGCCGTCGCGAGCGCGGTGGCCATGGCGGTGGCGGTCGTACCGATTACCGTTACTTCCTCGCCGAAGACCGCGCCATGAGCTATGCCCGTGAAGCGTTGCGTCAGGCGCTGGTCAATCTGGAAGCCATTCCTGCGCCTGCCGGTACCTTGCCGGTGGTACTCGGTTCCGGTTGGTCAGGTGTGTTGTTGCACGAAGCGGTCGGCCACGGTCTGGAAGGCGACTTCAATCGAAAGGGCAGCTCGGCTTATAGCGGGCGCATGGGTGAGAGGGTTGCCTCCAAACTTTGCACCATTGTCGACGACGGCACCTTGTCCGGGCGTCGTGGCTCATTGAGCGTTGACGATGAAGGCACCCCGACCGAGTGCACCACGCTGATCGAAAACGGCGTGCTCAAGGGGTATATGCAGGACAAGCTCAATGCGCGCCTGATGGGTGTGGCCCGCACCGGTAACGGACGTCGAGAATCCTATGCGCATCTGCCGATGCCACGCATGACCAACACCTACATGCTGGCCGGCGAAAGCGACCCGGCGGAAATCATCGCTTCGGTGAAGAGGGGCATCTACTGCGCGAACCTCGGCGGTGGCCAGGTCGATATCACCAGCGGCAAGTTCGTGTTCTCCACCAGCGAGGCGTACCTGATCGAAGATGGCAAGATCACCGCCCCGGTCAAAGGTGCGACCTTGATCGGCAACGGCCCGGAAGCCATGAGCAAAGTGTCGATGGTCGGCAACGATCTGGCGCTGGACAGCGGCGTGGGAACGTGCGGCAAGGATGGGCAGTCGGTGCCGGTGGGTGTCGGCCAGCCAACGCTGAAGATTGATGCGATTACCGTGGGTGGCACGGGCTCGTAAGGATGGAGCTGCGGGTGAGTCGCGCGGCGACTCACCCGGTCCGGGATTCAACGCAAACCGCGTTGAGTCTCGTCCAGCTCACGGATGTACTTGAAGATTTTACGGCTGGAAGCAGGAGGCTTGTTTTGTGCAACCTCGTGCTGTGCCTGGCGGATCAGGGAACGCAGTTGCTGGCGATCGGCGTCGGGGTAGTCGACGACGAATTTTTCCAGAACGGCATCGTCACCGGCTATCAGGCGATCACGCCAGCGCTCCAGGTTATGGAAGCGCTCGTTGTACTGGCGAGTGGAGGCATCGAGTTGATCGAGCAAAACCAGAATGGCGTCAGTGTCCTGATCGCGCATCAGTTTGCCGATGAACTGAAGGTGCCGTTTACGCGCGATGTTCGCGGTGTGCTTGGGCGCATCGGCCAGGGCCCGGCGCAAGGCGTCGGTCAAGGGCAGTTTTGCCAGCAAGTCAGGCTTGAGTGTTGTGAGGCGCTCGCCGAGGTCAACCAGAGCATGCAGCTCGCGTTTGACCTGGGATTTGCTTTTTTCTCCCGTATCGAGGGAGTCGTCGTAAGAATCAACCATGGTGGCCGTCCGCAAAGAAACGCCGCCATGATAACCAGTCGGGGGCCGCTTGTCCGGCCCGGTCGCTCGATGACCGTCACCGAAAGCAGAATTTGAGTGGAGAACAGCATGAGTGCAGTTGAAAGCGTCGGCCCACAAGCATTGCCGGCACTGCAAGAACAAGTCGAGCAGATCATCGCTGAAGCCAAGCGCCAGGGCGCGAGTGCCTGTGAGGTGGCGGTATCCCTGGAGCAGGGCCTGTCGACCTCGGTGCGCCAGCGTGAAGTCGAAACCGTTGAATTCAACCGCGATCAGGGCTTCGGCATCACCTTGTACGTCGGCCAGCGCAAGGGCTCGGCCAGCACTTCGGCCAGTGGTCCGGAGGCGATTCGTGAAACCGTTGCGGCGGCATTGGCCATCGCCAAACACACCTCTGAAGATGAAGCCTCGGGCCTGGCCGATGCGGCACTGATGGCCAGGGACCTGCAGGATTTCGATCTTTTCCACGAATGGGACATCACCCCGGAGCAAGCCATCGAAAAAGCCTTGCTCTGCGAAGCGGCGGCATTCGATGCCGACGCACGGATCAAGAACGCCGATGGCACTACCCTGAGTACGCATCAAGGCTGCCGTGTGTACGGCAACAGCCACGGGTTTATCGGCGGTTATGCATCGACCCGGCACAGCCTGAGCTGCGTGATGATCGCCGAGGCCGATGGCCAGATGCAGCGTGATTACTGGTACGACGTGAACCGTCAGGGCAATTTGCTGGCGGATCCGGTGAGCATCGGCCAGCGTGCCGCGCAACGGGCGGCGAGTCGCCTGGGGGCGCGTCCGGTACCCACCTGCGAAGTGCCGGTGCTGTTTTCCGCCGAGCTGGCCGGCGGTCTGTTCGGCAGTTTCCTGTCGGCGATTTCCGGTGGCAGCCTGTACCGCAAATCCTCGTTCCTCGAAGGCACGCTGGGGCAGAAGCTGTTTCCGGAGTGGCTGACCATCGATGAACGCCCGCACCTGATGCGTGCCCTGGGCAGTGCGGCGTTCGATGGTGATGGCCTGGCAACCTACGCCAAGCCATTCGTCGAAAAAGGCGAGTTGGTGTCCTACATCCTCGGCACCTACTCCGGTCGCAAACTCGGCATGCCGAGTACCGCTAATGCCGGCGGCGTGCATAACCTGTTTGTCACCCACGGTGATGAAGACCAGGCCGCCTTGCTGCGACGCATGGGCCGTGGACTGCTGGTGACCGAGCTGATGGGGCAGGGTTTGAACATGGTCACCGGCGATTATTCCCGTGGCGCGGCGGGTTACTGGGTCGAGAACGGTGAAATCCAGTTCGCGGTCCAGGAAGTGACCATCGCCGGCAACATGCGCGATATGTTCAAGCAAATCCTTGCCGTGGGTAACGACCTGGAACTGCGCAGCAACATTCGTACGGGGTCGGTGCTGATCGAGCGGATGACGGTCGCCGGTAGCTGACCTCCAGCCGCAGCATAAAAAAGGCGCGCTACCCATCGGGTGGCGCGCCTTTGGGCCATCGATGGGCATTGCCTTGCAGGATGTGCCGGAGGGATTGGTGATTGCCCTGGTTCTGGCCGGGGCAGGGATGTCGCGGTTCAAGGCATTCCTGATCGGTGCCGCGTCAGGTCTGGTCGAGCCGGTGTTTGCTCTGTTGTGCGCATGGCTGGTGAGCCTGGCCGAGCTGCTGTTGCCTTTGGGCCTGGCATTGGCCGCCGGGGCCATGTTGCTGGTGGTCACCCATGAAGTCATTCCCGAGTCGCGGCGGCACGGTCACGACAGGCTGGCCAGCCTTGGGTTGCTGGTCGGGTTCTGTTTGATGATGGTGATGGATACCGCGTTAGCGTAAAAAAGATCGCAGCCTGCGGCAACTCCTGCGAATCAGGTGCAGGAGCTGCCGCAGGCTGCGATCTTTTGACGTTATTCGCCTTCGTCGAAGTAGTTATTGATCAAGGCCACCAGCGCATCCATCGCTTCCTGCTCCTGTTCGCCTTCCGTACTCAGATGGATTCTGGTGCCCTTGCCGGCGGCGAGCATCATCATGGCCATGATGCTTTTGCCGTCGACGGTGGATTCTGGTGTGCGTCCAACCCTGATCGTGCATTCCTTGAATTGGCCGGCAACCCCAACGAACTTTGCAGACGCCCGGGCATGCAAGCCCAGCTTATTGATGATTTCGATTTCCAGAGCAGGCATCGCGATGTGAATCCTTTAACTGAGGTCGCGGTGGCGGACCTGGACGTTCTTCAGGGATTGCTGCAGGGTCTTGCCCAGACGTTCGGTCAGGTAGACAGAGCGGTGATGCCCGCCGGTGCAACCGATGGCGATGGTGACATACGCGCGGTTGCTGGCAGCAAAGCGGGGTAACCATTTGAGCAGATAGGTGGAGATGTCCTGGAACATCTCTTCGACATCCGGCTGTGCCGCCAGGTACTCGGCAACCGGCTGATCGAGTCCGGACTGCGCGCGTAACTCCGGTTTCCAGTAAGGATTGGGCAAGCAGCGCACATCGAACACCAGGTCGGCGTCGACCGGCATGCCACGCTTGAAGCCGAAAGACTCCACCAGGAACGCTGTTCCGGGCTCCGGCTGGTTCAGCAGGCGCAGCTTGATGGTATCGCGCAGCTGATACAGGTTCAGGTTGGTGGTATTGACCTTGAGATCGGCCAGGTCGGCAATGGGGCCGAGCAGGTTCGTTTCGTCCGCGATGGCTTCGGCCAGCGAGCGATTGGCGCTGCTCAGCGGGTGGCGACGGCGGGTTTCCGAGAAGCGTTTGAGCAGGGTTTCTTCGTCGGCATCCAGATACAGCACATCGCACTGGATGTGACGGCTGCGTACTTCTTCCAGCAGCTCGGGAAACCGCGATAGGTGGCTTGGCAGGTTGCGCGCATCGATGGATACGGCAACCAGCGGCTGTGACAGCTCGGTATGAATCAACGCGCGTTCGGCCAGTTCCGGCAGCAACCCGGCAGGCAGGTTGTCGATGCAGTAGTAGCCGTTGTCCTCGAGTACATCGAGGGCGGTACTTTTACCTGAGCCGGAGCGGCCGCTGACGATGATCAAGCGCATGATTACTGCCCGTTTTGCTCGTCCAGGACAACCTGATACAAGGCTTGATTGCTCGGGGCGCTGCGCAGTTTGTCGCGCACGTCCTTGCGGTCGAGCATGCTGGCAATCTGACGCAACAACTCAAGGTGCGCATCGGTGGCAGCTTCCGGGACCAGTAGTACAAACAGTAGGTCAACCGGGGCGCCGTCGATGGCGTCGAAATCTATAGGGGCGTCCAGGTGCATCAAGGCACTGATGGGCGCGTTGCAACCCTTGAGGCGGCAATGAGGAATGGCTATGCCGTTGCCAAAACCAGTCGAGCCGAGTTTTTCGCGGGCGATCAAAGCCTCGAAGACATCTTGCATCTCCAGATCCGGCACTTCGCGATGGATAAGGTTGGCAATTTGCTCGAGGGCTTTCTTTTTGCTGCCGCCCGGCACGTTCACCAGGGAACGGCCGGGGGTCAGGATGCTTTCAAGTCGGATCATGGGTTGGGAGTGTTAACGACCGGTAGCGCCCTGGAGGAGGCTCTGGGTCTTTTCCTTATGCTTTTTGAGTTGTTTATCCAGCTTGTCGGTCAAGGCGTCGATCGCCGCGTACATATCGGTATGTTCCGCGTTCGCGACCACTTCATTGCCGGGAATATGCAGCGTGGCTTCGATTTTCTGCTTCAGCTTTTCGACCGTCATCGTGACCTGCACGTTGGTGATCTTGTCGAAATGTCGCTCCAATCGTTCGAGTTTTTCGCCGATGTAGGTGCGAAGAGGTTCGGTCACTTCCAGTTGGTGTCCACTGATGTTGACTTGCATACAGCTTCTCCTTCGTTGCCAGTGCATAAAGCGGCAGATCCGATGATCTGCCACTGGAACGCTGTGGCGTGGCTCTACATCAACCGCTTGCGTTCGCTCGAAGGCGCGATCCCGAGGGATTCGCGGTACTTGGCGACGGTGCGGCGAGCCACCTGAATGCCTTGTGCCTCCAGTAAACCAGCGATCTTGCTGTCACTCAACGGCTTTTTCTGATTTTCCGCAGCAACCAGTTTTTTGATGATCGCGCGGATCGCCGTGGACGAGCATTCGCCGCCTTCGGAGGTGCTGACGTGACTGGAGAAAAAGTATTTCAGTTCATAGATACCCCGGGGGGTATGCATGAATTTCTGCGTGGTCACCCGTGAGATCGTCGACTCGTGCATGCCGACCGCTTCAGCGATGTCATGCAGGACCAGCGGCTTCATCGCCTCGTCGCCATACTCCAGGAAACCGCGCTGATGCTCGACAATCTGGGTGGCTACTTTCATCAGGGTTTCGTTGCGGCTTTGCAGGCTCTTGATGAACCAGCGGGCCTCCTGCAGCTGATTGCGCATGAAGGTGTTGTCGGCACTGGTATCGGCGCGGCGCACGAAGCCGGCGTATTGGGCATTGACTCGCAGCCGTGGCACCGACTCCTGATTGAGTTCAACCAGCCAGCGCTCGTTGTCCTTGCGCACGATCACGTCGGGGACCACATATTCGGCTTCGGTAGACTCGATCTGCGAGCCTGGGCGCGGATTGAGGCTCTGGACCAGTTCGATCACCTGGCGCAGTTCGTCTTCCTTGAGCTTCATGCGGCGCATCAGCTGGCTGTAGTCACGGCTGCCGAGCAAGTCGATGTAATCGGTGACCAGGCGTTTGGCTTCGGCCAGCCAGGGTGTTTTGGCTGGCAGTTGGCGCAATTGCAGCAGCAGGCATTCACCCAGGTTACGGGCGCCGATGCCGGCGGGTTCGAATTGCTGGATGCGGTGCAGGACGGCTTCGATTTCGTCCAGTTCGATGTCCAGTTCCGGATCGAAGGCTTCGAGGATTTCCTCGAGCGTTTCGTCCAGATAACCCTGATTGTTGATGCAGTCGATCAGGGTCACGGCAATCAGCCGGTCGGTGTCGGACATCGGGGCCAGGTTCAATTGCCAGAGCAGGTGGCTTTGCAGGCTTTCGCCGGCTGATGTGCGGGTGGTGAAGTCCCACTCGTCGTCATCGTTGCTGGGAAGGCTGCTGGCGCTGGTCTGGTAGACGTCTTCCCATGCCGTATCGACGGGAAGTTCGTTGGGGATGCGTTCGTTCCAGTCGCCTTCGTCGAGGTTATCAACCGTCGGCGCGCTTTCCTGGTAGGAGGGTTCCTGGATGTCGGTGTTGGGCTTCTGTTCGGCGTTGTCGGCCAAGGGGTCCGTGTTGTCGAAGTCGTCGCCTTCTTCCTGGCGCTCGAGCATCGGATTGGACTCCAGGGCCTCCTGGATTTCCTGCTGCAGGTCCAGGGTCGACAATTGGAGCAGGCGGATGGCCTGTTGCAGCTGCGGTGTCATCGTCAGCTGCTGGCCCATTCTCAAGACTAGCGATGGTTTCATGGCAGGGGCTTAACACCTTATTCGCCGGCGCACATGCGCCATCCACTACAGGGGCGCCGGAGCGCCAAACATAAGCAAATTATATGCCCGAAGTTGCGGTGTTTGCCTAGAGCGCTGTAACAATAAAAAAGTATTGATTTTTTATCGAGACAAGCGCTCGGTCGACTAGCCAGCACTTCAGTGCTTACAGGCGGAACTCATGGCCCAGGTACACTTCCTTGACCAGGTCGTTGGCCAGGATGGTGTCGGAGTCGCCTTCGGCGATCAGTTGGCCATCGTTGACGATGTAGGCTGTTTCGCAGATATCCAGGGTTTCACGGACGTTGTGGTCAGTGATCAGCACGCCAATGCCCTTGGCCTTGAGGTGGTGGATGATCTGTTTGATGTCGCCCACCGAAATCGGGTCCACGCCGGCGAAGGGTTCGTCGAGCAGGATGAATTTCGGGTTGGTGGCCAGTGCGCGGGCGATTTCCACGCGGCGGCGTTCGCCACCGGACAGGCTCATACCGAGGTTGTCGCGGATGTGGCTGATGTGGAACTCCTGCAGCAGGCTTTCCAGCTCCTGACGACGATCGGCCTTGTCGAGTTCCTTGCGGGTCTCGAGGATGGCCATGATGTTGTCGGCCACCGACAGTTTGCGGAAGATCGACGCTTCTTGCGGCAGATAGCCGATACCGGCCTTCGCACGACCGTGCATAGGCTGGTGGCTGACGTCCAGGTCGTCGATCAGGACGCGGCCTTGATCGGCCCGTACCAGGCCAACGATCATGTAGAAGCAGGTGGTCTTGCCGGCGCCGTTGGGGCCAAGCAGGCCGACGATCTGACCGCTGTCGATGGACAGGCTGACGTCACGCACGACCTGGCGGCTCTTGTAGCTCTTGGCCAGATGCTGAGCTTTCAGAGTTGCCATTACTGGGCCTTTTGCTCGTCGGTTTTCTTTTTCGGCTGGATCACCATGTCGATGCGTGGGCGCGCTTCGGTGACTTTGCTGCCTGTGGCGCGACCGGCGCTGGCCAGCTTTTTAACGGTGTCGTAGACGATTTTTTCGCCCTGGGTGACGTTGTTGTCCTTGTCGACGACTTTGGCGCGATCGATCAGCACGACGCGGTTTTGCGTTGCGTGATACTGGATGGTCACGCCCCAGCCTTGAACCGGCTTGGCATCGCCCGCGGTTTGCACTTGTTCGAAGTAGGCGAGGTTGCCCACGGACGTCACCACATCGATATCGCCGTTAGGTGCGCGGGTCATGGTCACTTTGTTGCCGGTGACCTTCATCGAGCCTTGGGTGATGATCACGTCGCCCGTGTAGGTGGCGATACCGTTCTTGTCGTCCAGCTGGGCGTCGTCGGCCTGAATGCGGATAGGCTGCTGTTGGTCATCCGGCAGGGCCCAGGCGCTCACGCTTCCCAGTGCTGCGCCCAGACTGAGCAAAATAGGGAGGGTTTTAACGAGCCTCATACTGTCCTCTTACGTTCGAGAGCAGGTGTATCCTGCTTTCTTTCAAGTACGCTTTCATTCCGTTGCCTGTCGATACGCCGCCAGCGCCGTCGATTCTAACGGGTTGCTCGGTCTGCGCATATTGCTTCTGCGGGAACACTGTCATGCGAGTGGTGGTGATCAGGGTCCTGCGGTTTTTCTCGTCGAAACGCGTGATACGTACCGAATCGATCAGCTCGACCTGTGTGCCGTCGGGATTGACTTCGCCCTTTTCGCTCTGGACGTGCCACGGGAACTCGGTGCCGCGGAACATGTTCAAGTCGGGATTGGTCAGCAAGGTCACTTCGGTGACTTTGAGGTGTTCGACCTTGTCCGACGTCATTTCGTATTGCAGTTTGCCGTCCGGCAGGAACTGCACGCTGTGGGCGTTGATGGCGTAATAGTCGATTGCGCTGTTGTCGACTTGCGCAACAGGCTTGTCGAGGAAGCGTTCCGGGCTGATGTTCCAGTAGCCGACCGCGGCGAAAATCGCCGCGATGCAACCGAATACCAGGATGTTGCGGATCTTTTTGCTCAGCATGTCTGGCTCACAGGTACGCGGCATTGGCCGCATCGAGGCGGCCCTGGGCGCGCAGGATCAATTCGCAGAATTCGCGGGCGGCACCTTCGCCGCCGCGGGCCTGGGTGATGCCATGGGCGTGTTCGCGCACGAAACTGGCGGCATTGGCGACTGCCATTCCCAAGCCTACGCGGCGAATCACCGGCAGATCAGGCAGGTCGTCACCAAGGTAAGCGACCTGTTCATAGCTTAGGTTGAGTTGGCCAAGAAGCTCGTCAAGCACCACCAGTTTGTCTTCGCGTCCCTGGTACAGGTGTGGAATGCCGAGGTTCTTCGCTCGCCGCTCGACCACCGGGGTCTTGCGGCCGCTGATGATGGCTGTCTGTACGCCGGCGGCCATCAGCATCTTGATGCCTTGGCCGTCGAGGGTGTTGAACGTCTTGAATTCGCTGCCGTCTTCGAGGAAGTACAGGCGTCCGTCGGTGAGGACGCCGTCGACATCGAACACCGCCAGTTTAATCTGTTGGCCGCGCTTCAGCAGGTCCGTGTTCATTACATTACTCCCGCGCGCAGCAAGTCGTGCATGTTCAAGGCGCCGACTGGGCGGTCCTCGCCATCGACCACCACCAGCGCGTTGATTTTATGGTCTTCCATGATTTTCAGGGCCTCGGCGGCGAGCATTTCGGCGCGGGCGGTCTTGCCGTGGGCGGTCATGACCTGATCGATGGTGACGCTGTGGATATCGATTGTGCGATCCAGGGTGCGGCGCAAATCACCGTCGGTGAAGATCCCGGCCAATTTGCCGTCGGCTTCAAGGATTACGGTCATGCCCAGTCCCTTGCGGGTCATTTCCATCAACGCATCCTTGAGCAGGGTACCGCGCTGAACCTGTGGCAGCTCTTGCCCGGCGTGCATGACGTTTTCCACTTTCAGCAGCAGGCGTCGGCCCAATGCACCGCCGGGATGGGAAAAGGCGAAGTCTTCGGCAGTAAACCCACGGGCTTCCAGTAGGGCCACGGCCAGGGCATCGCCCATGACCAGCGCGGCGGTAGTCGAAGAGGTGGGCGCCAGGTTCAGTGGGCAGGCTTCATGCTCGACATGCACATTGAGGTTGACCTCGGCGGCCTTGGCCAGCGGCGAATCGGGATTGCCTGTCACGCTGATCAGCTGGATGCCCAGGCGCTTTATCAGTGGCAGCAGGGTGATGATTTCATTGGTGGAGCCGGAGTTCGACAGCGCGAGGATGATGTCGTCGCGTGTGATCATGCCCATGTCACCGTGACTGGCTTCCGCCGGGTGGACGAAAAATGCCGTGGTGCCGGTGCTGGCCAGGGTTGCAGCGATCTTGCTGCCGATATGCCCGGACTTGCCCATGCCGACCACGACTACGCGGCCTGTGCTGGCCAGAATCATCTCGCAAGCGCGTACGAAATCTGCGTCGATGTGCGGTAGCAAGCCTTGTACGGCTTCCACTTCGAGGCGGATGGTGCGTTGGGCGGATTGAATCAGGTCGCTGGATTGGCTCATGTCAGAAATCGTTTAGCCTGATGAAAAGGCGGCGATTATAGCGGTTATGATCAAAACCCTCACGCAAGTTCGTCGCGCATTGTCATTCCTTGTTACTTAATCCCTCTAAACGAAGCTTTTTGCTGGTCATATTGCTGAACTTGGTCCGGCAATGACCTTGGGCGCGTGGCGTTTGCAGTGATATAGTTCGCCGCCAGTTCGGCCCGCCCGGGAGTATGTGCTTTCGTCAGGAAGTCAGGCGTCCGAGTGAGAGGCTGCATCGCAAGGAGTTTAGATGAGTGCCGATAACGCCTACGCGGTCGAGCTGAAGGGACTGACCTTCAAGCGCGGTGCGCGCAGCATTTTCAATAACGTCGATATCCGTATTCCCCGCGGCAAGGTCACCGGCATCATGGGACCTTCAGGGTGTGGCAAGACTACGCTGTTGCGGTTGATGGGCGCGCAGTTGCGACCTACCAAGGGCGAAGTCTGGGTCAACGGTCAGAACCTGCCGAAGCTCTCGCGCAGCGATCTGTTCGATGCCCGCAAGCACATGGGCGTGCTGTTTCAGAGTGGCGCACTGTTTACCGATCTCGATGTGTTCGAGAACGTGGCCTTTCCATTGCGCGTTCACACCCAGCTGCCGGAAGAGATGATCCGCGATATCGTCCTGCTCAAATTGCAGGCCGTTGGCTTGCGCGGCGCCATCGAGCTGATGCCCGACGAGCTGTCTGGCGGCATGAAGCGTCGTGTCGCGCTGGCGCGGGCGATTGCGCTTGATCCGCAGATTCTCATGTATGACGAGCCCTTCGTCGGCCAGGACCCTATCGCCATGGGTGTGCTGGTGCGACTGATCCGCCTGCTCAACGATGCACTGGGAATCACCAGTATCGTGGTTTCCCACGATCTGGCCGAGACCGCGAGCATTGCCGATTACATCTATGTGGTGGGCGACGGGCAGGTGTTGGGGCAGGGCACACCTGATGAACTGATGAATTCGGATGAGCCGCGTATCCGTCAGTTCATGACTGGCGAACCCGATGGCCCGGTTCCGTACCACTTTCCAGCGCCGGATTACCGCGCAGATCTCCTGGGGAAGCGCCGCTGATGCGCAGAATTTCATTAATAGAGCGCGTACGTCGGTTCGGTCAGGCCGGAATCGACACCGTTGCGGTGTTCGGTCGTTCGACCCTGTTCCTGTTTCACGCATTGCTCGGTCGTGACGGCATCGGCGGTGGTTTCGGCCTTCTGGTCAAACAGCTTCATTCCGTCGGCGTGATGTCACTGGTGATCATCGTGGTCTCCGGCATCTTCATCGGCATGGTACTGGCGCTGCAGGGCTTCAATATCCTGTCCAGCTACGGTTCGGAGCAGGCGGTAGGGCAGATGGTTGCGCTGACCCTGTTGCGCGAATTGGGTCCGGTAGTAACGGCCTTGCTGTTTGCCGGGCGTGCCGGCTCGGCGTTGACCGCCGAGATTGGCAACATGAAGTCCACCGAACAATTGTCCAGCCTGGAAATGATCGGTGTCGACCCGCTCAAGTACATCATTGCCCCACGCCTGTGGGCCGGCTTCATTTCCCTGCCGGTTCTGACGATGATTTTCAGCGTGGTGGGCATCTGGGGTGGTTCGTGGGTAGCCGTCGACTGGCTGGGCGTTTATGAAGGCTCCTACTGGTCGAACATGCAAAACAGCGTGACCTTTGCTGACGATGTACTCAACGGCATCATCAAAAGCTTGGTGTTTGCCTTCGTCGTGACCTGGATCGCCGTATTCCAAGGCTATGACTGCGAGCCCACTTCCGAGGGGATCAGTCGTGCCACTACCAAGACCGTGGTGTATGCCTCTCTGGCAATCCTCGGCCTGGACTTTATTTTGACCGCCTTGATGTTTGGAGATTTCTGATGCAAAACCGCACCCTGGAAATCGGTGTCGGCCTTTTCTTGCTGGCTGGCATCCTGGCTTTGCTGTTGCTGGCGCTGCGGGTCAGCGGCCTGTCCCCGAGCCCGAGCACCGAAACTTATAAACTTTATGCGTATTTCGACAATATCGCCGGTTTGACTGTCAGAGCTAAAGTGACCATGGCCGGTGTGACCATCGGCAAGGTCACGGCAATCGATCTGGACCGCGACAGCTTCACCGGTCGAGTGACCATGCAACTGGAAAAGCGCGTAGATAACCTGCCTGCCGACTCCACTGCATCTATCCTGACCGCTGGCCTGCTGGGCGAGAAGTACATCGGTATCAGCGTGGGCGGGGAAGAAGCCCTGCTCAAGGATGGCGGGACCATCCACGATACCCAGTCGTCGCTGGTACTCGAGGACCTGATCGGCAAGTTCCTTCTCAATACCGTTAGCAAAGACGCCAAATGAGGAATGTTTAAATGATCTCTACCTTGCGACGTGGCCTGTTGGTATTACTCGCGGCCTTGCCGTTGATGGCTAACGCCGTGGCGGCGCCTTCCGCGCACGAACTGGTACAGGACACCACCAACCGTTTGCTGGCCGACCTGGCAGCCAACAAGGAAAAGTACAAGCAGGATCCGCAGGATTTTTATGCGGCGCTCAACAGCATTGTCGGGCCTGTCGTGGATGCCGAGGGTATTTCCAAGAGCATCATGACCGTCAAGTACTCGCGCAAGGCCACGCCTGAGCAAATGAAGACCTTTGAAGAAAACTTCAAAAAGGGCCTGTTTCAGTTCTATGGCAATGCCTTGCTCGAATACAACAACCAGGGCATCACCGTTGATCCTGCCAAGGACGAGTCGGGCGAGCGCACCAGCGTCGGCATGACCGTCAAAGGCAGCAATGGCGCGGTTTATCCGGTGTCTTACACCCTGGAAAAGATCGGTGGCGAGTGGAAACTGCGTAACGTCATCATCAACGGCATCAACATCGGCAAGCTGTTCCGCGATCAGTTCGCCGATGCGATGCAGCGCAATGGCAATGACCTGGACAAGACCATCAACGGATGGGCTGGGGAAGTCGCCAAGGCCAAGGAAACCGCTGAACAATCCACCGAGAAACAAACCCAATGAGTGAGTCGGCAGTCCTGGTGGACGAAGCCGGCGAGCTGCGGCTCAGCGGCGTGCTGGATTACCGTACCGGCCCAGGCTTGCGAGAGCAGGGGCAGGCGTTGATCAAAGCAAGCAAGGCCGCGGCACTGGTGGTCGATTGTTCAGCGGTGACCAAGTCCAGCAGCGTCGGTTTGTCGTTGTTGCTGTGTTTCATGCGCGATGCTCAGGCGGCCGGCAAGTCGCTGAGCATCCGCGATATGCCAGAAGACATGCGCGAAATCGCTCAGGTCAGTGAGCTGACCGAGCTGTTGGCGCATTCCTAACCCGCATCGATAAAGAAGCCCCCCGTCAGAGTCCTGCTTCGCGGGGTTCGCAGGCGAGGGGCTTTTTTGTATGATGTCCGACCCGCGCGCACAGGGCGCCGATTGAGGTTGAGCATGCAGGCCGTAGAAGTGAAGAGCTTCCTTGAAGGAAAGCTGCCTAATACAAAGGTGGAAGTTGAAGGCGAAGGCTGCAATTTCCAGCTGAACGTGATTAGCGATGAACTGGCGGCGTTGAGCCCGGTCAAGCGTCAGCAGCAGATCTATGCCCATTTGAACCCATGGATCACCGATGGCAGCATCCATGCGGTCACTATGAAATTTTTCAGCAGCGCGGCCTGGGCCGAGCGCACCTGAGCCCAAGGGCGTCGAGATTCTTATGGATAAATTGATTATTACTGGCGGTGCTCGTCTTGACGGCGAAATCCGCATCTCCGGGGCAAAGAACTCTGCCCTGCCGATCCTGGCTGCCACCCTGCTGTGCGATGGTCCGGTGACCGTTGCCAACCTGCCGCACCTGCACGACATCACCACCATGATCGAACTGTTCGGTCGCATGGGGATCGAGCCGGTGATCGACGAGAAACTGGCCGTCGAAATCGACCCGCGCACCATCAAGACCCTGATCGCTCCGTACGAACTGGTTAAAACCATGCGTGCGTCGATCCTGGTACTGGGTCCGATGGTTGCCCGTTTCGGTGAAGCCGAAGTGGCGTTGCCTGGCGGTTGCGCCATCGGTTCGCGTCCGGTTGACCTGCACATCCGCGGCCTGGAAGCCATGGGCGCGATCATCGACGTCGAAGGCGGCTACATCAAGGCCAAGGCCCCTGAAGGCGGCCTGCGCGGTGCGCACTTCTTCTTCGACACCGTCAGTGTGACCGGTACCGAAAACATCATGATGGCTGCTGCGCTGGCCAAGGGTCGCAGCGTACTGGCAAACGCCGCGCGCGAACCTGAAGTGGTCGACCTGGCGAACTTCTTGAACGCCATGGGCGCCAAGGTTTCCGGCGCGGGCACCGACACCATCACCATTGATGGCGTCGAGCGTCTGCACACCACCACTTACAAAGTGATGCCTGACCGTATCGAAACCGGCACCTACCTGGTTGCCGCTGCCGTGACCGGCGGTCGTGTGAAGGTCAAGGACACCGATCCGACCATCCTTGAAGCCGTTCTGGAAAAACTTCGTGAATCGGGCGCAGAAATCACCTGCGGTGAGGACTGGATCGAGCTGAACATGCACGGCAAGCGGCCTAAAGCCGTCAACGTGCGGACCGCTCCGTACCCGGCGTTCCCGACCGACATGCAGGCGCAGTTCATCTCCCTCAACGCCATTGCCGAAGGCACCGGCGCTGTGATCGAGACGATCTTCGAAAACCGCTTCATGCACGTTTACGAACTGCACCGCATGGGCGCCAAGATCCAGGTCGAAGGCAACACCGCCATCGTCACCGGCACCGAAAAACTCAAGGGCGCGCCAGTCATGGCCACCGACCTGCGTGCCTCGGCCAGCCTGGTGATCTCGGCGCTCATCGCCGAAGGCGACACCCTGATCGACCGCATCTACCACATTGACCGTGGTTATGAGTGCATCGAAGAGAAACTGCAGATGCTGGGCGCCAAGATCCGTCGCGTTCCGGGCTAGTTTCTGTGGTATGGGCACAGGGACGTGCCCGAGGATTTTGTTCAAATCGGGGCTGGAAACGGCCTCGATCTGTGTCCGGCGCCGTTTGCGACCGGGCATGAGTACCTTGATAAGGACTGACGTTTCCCATGTTGACCATCGCACTGTCCAAGGGCCGCATCCTTGACGACACCCTGCCGCTTCTGGCTGAAGCGGGCATCGTGCCGACCGAGAATCCGGACAAGAGCCGCAAGCTGATCATCCCCACGACCCAGGAAGATGTACGCCTGCTGATCGTGCGTGCCACCGACGTGCCGACGTATGTCGAGCATGGTGCCGCCGACCTGGGCGTCGCCGGTAAAGACGTGCTGATGGAATACGGTGGCCAGGGCCTGTACGAGCCGCTGGACCTGCAGATTGCCCAGTGCAAACTGATGACCGCCGGCAAGGTCGGCGCAATCGAGCCCAAGGGCCGCCTGCGTATCGCCACCAAGTTCGTCAACGTTGCCAAGCGTTACTATGCCGAACAGGGCCGCCAGGTCGACATCATCAAGCTGTACGGCTCGATGGAGCTGGCACCGCTGATCGGTCTGGCCGACAAGATCATCGACGTGGTCGACACCGGCAACACGCTGCGGGCCAACGGCCTGGAGCCACAGGATTTCATTGCCGCCATCAGCTCCCGGCTGATCGTCAATAAAGCTTCGATGAAAATGCAGCACGCCCGTATCCAGGCGTTGATCGACACCCTGCGCAAGGCAGTGGAGTCTCGACACCGCGGCTGATTCACCTGCGCGCCCGCAAGGCGCGCCGTCTATCCGCCTCATAGCCAGAATTCTCAGGTGCCCAAGCGGATCGAATGTTAGCTTCGGGCGCCTGAGTTTTTTGCCAATCCTATGAGGCTCTCGCTATGACCGCACCGACTGCAATTCGCCGACTCAACGCTGCTGACCCGGATTTCGCGCATCATCTGGATCACCTGCTGAGCTGGGAAAGTGTGTCTGACGACTCGGTCAATCAGCGCGTGCTGGACATCATCAAAGCCGTGCGCGAGCGTGGCGATGCGGCGCTGGTGGATTTCACCCGTCAGTTCGATGGCCTGGACGTGAAATCCATGACCGACCTGATTCTGCCGCGCGAACGCCTGGAACTGGCGCTGACGCGCATTACCGTGGAGCAGCGCGAGGCCCTGGAGAAAGCAGCGGCCCGCGTGCGCAGCTATCACGAAAAGCAGAAACAGGACTCCTGGAGCTACACCGAAGCCGACGGCACCGTGCTGGGCCAGAAGGTCACGCCGCTGGACCGCGCCGGCTTGTACGTTCCGGGCGGCAAGGCGTCATACCCCTCGTCGGTACTGATGAACGCGATTCCGGCCAAGGTCGCTGGTGTGACCGAAGTGGTCATGGTTGTGCCGACCCCGCGCGGTGAAATCAACGAACTGGTGCTGGCCGCGGCTTGCATCGCCGGTGTCGACCGCGTGTTCACCATCGGTGGCGCGCAAGCGGTCGCCGCATTGGCCTACGGTACCGAAAGCGTGCCGAAGGTCGACAAGGTGGTGGGTCCGGGCAATATCTATGTCGCCACAGCCAAGCGCCACGTGTTTGGCCAGGTCGGTATCGACATGATCGCCGGCCCGTCGGAGATCCTCGTGGTGTGCGATGGCAAGACCGATCCGGACTGGATCGCCATGGACCTGTTCTCCCAGGCCGAGCACGACGAGGACGCCCAGGCGATTCTGGTCAGCCCGGATGCCGCATTCCTCGACCAGGTCGCCGCTAGCATTGCCAAACTGCTGCCGACCATGGAGCGCGCCGCGATCATCGAAACCTCGATCAATGGCCGTGGTGCGCTGATTCAGGTGCGTGATATGGAACAGGCCATGGAAGTGGCCAACCGCATCGCGCCAGAGCACCTTGAGTTGTCGGTTGCCGATCCGCAGGCCTGGTTGCCGCAGATCCGCCACGCCGGCGCGATCTTCATGGGCCGCCACACCTCCGAAGCCCTGGGCGACTACTGCGCAGGTCCCAACCACGTATTGCCGACTTCCGGTACGGCGCGGTTCTCGTCGCCGCTGGGTGTGTACGATTTCCAAAAGCGTTCGTCGATCATCTTCTGCTCCGAAGCCGGCGCTTCCGAGCTGGGCAAGACCGCCTCGGTGCTGGCCCGTGGCGAATCGCTGAGCGCTCATGCGCGTAGCGCCGAGTACCGCATCATTGACGACAAGCAGGGGAATTGAGCATGAGTAAATTCTGGAGCCCGTTCGTCAAGAATCTGGTGCCTTACGTACCGGGCGAGCAGCCGAAACTGGCAAAACTGGTGAAGCTCAACACCAACGAAAACCCGTACGGTCCATCACCGAAAGCGTTGGCGGCGATGCAGACCGAACTGAATGACAACCTGCGTCTGTACCCGGACCCGAACAGTGACGTGCTGAAAAACGCAGTTGCCAAGTACTACGGCGTGCAGACCAATCAGGTGTTCCTCGGCAACGGTTCCGACGAAGTCCTGGCGCACATCTTCCACGGCTTGCTGCAACACGATCAGCCGCTGCTGTTCCCGGACATCAGCTACAGCTTCTATCCGGTTTACTGCGGGTTGTACGGCATCCAGTTCGACGCGGTGCCGCTGGATGAGCAATTCCAGATCAACCCGGCGGACTACGCCAAGCCGAACGGCGGGATCATCTTCCCCAACCCGAACGCACCTACCGGATGCCTCTTGGCGCTGGACGCTGTCGAGCAGATCCTCAAGGCCAGCCCGGACTCGGTGGTCGTGGTGGACGAGGCTTACATCGACTTCGGCGGGGAAACGGCGATCAGTCTGGTCGACCGTTATCCAAACCTGCTGGTGACACAAACCTTGTCCAAGTCCCGTTCGCTGGCCGGTCTGCGTGTCGGCCTGGCGGTGGGGCATCCGGACCTGATCGAGGCGCTGGAGCGGATCAAAAACAGCTTCAACTCCTATCCATTGGATCGCATGGCGAATGTCGGCGCGGCGGCGGCTTTCGAGGACCGTGAGTATTTCGACAAGACCTGTCGTCTGGTGATCGAACACCGTGAATGGGTGATCGCGCAATTACAGGCCAAGGGCTTTGAAGTGCTGCCGTCGGCGGCGAACTTCATTTTTGCCCGTCACCCGCAGCATGATGCAGCGGGGCTGGCGGCGAAGCTGCGCGAGCAGGGCGTGATCGTGCGGCACTTCAAGCAGCAGCGGATTGCGCAGTTCCTGCGGATCTCGATTGGTACGCCGGAGCAGAATCAGGCACTGATCGACGGCCTGGGCGACCTCTAATCCACCCCCGACCCTGTGGGAGCGGGCAAGCCACGCTCCCACAAGGTTTTGTGTACTACTCGTGATGCGGCTCGCCCAGGAATGTCAGCGAGCTGAACAACCCTCGGCTATTCACATCCACGCTGTCCTTCACCGGCACTTCGACCTGCGCCGAAATCACATTCAACCCTTCATTACGCACCAGCACCTGCGCCCGACCGTCCTTGTCGGATTCGGTGGTCAGGGTGTTCGGCGCGTTCCGATAGTCGCCAACCAGCTTCACGCCTGCCGCCGGTTTGCCATCCAGTAGCACCCGGACCGGCAGCGAGTTACCCGGTCCGACGGTCAGCGGATCGACCTCCGGCTGGATCAGCAACTTGATCTGATCAAGTTTCGGCAGCTTCGCCCCCGGCTGATAAATCGCCAGGCTGTACTTGAATGTTTCCGTGGATTCGATGGCGCCGGGCACTTTGCTGCGTCCCTCGTTGATCCATTTTTTGTCAGCGGTTTGCGACCACATGCCGTTGTTCAGTGCCACCGCGATGACGGCGGGTGGTTTCAGCGGTTGCAGGCGTGCGTGATCGGCCAGGCGCTGCACCGTGACCGGAGTCATTTTTCCATTGCCGTCGTAGGCCCAGGCGCCGCTGATTTTCTGGGCCTTGAACGCATTGTCTTCAGCGCCATGGCCGTAGATCACTTCGATGTTGCCGCGGCGTTGTTCGGTCCAAAGACCATGGGCCGAGACCTGAGTGGCGAACAGCAAGCCGAGCAGCGCCAGGGGTTTGAGAGGGTGCATGGGGACGTCCTTTTACAGAGTGAGTGTCAGGCTGACGGTGAAATTGCGCGGCTCACCGGGGGTGACCCAGTAGTTGCTGTACGAGCGCTCGAAGTATTTCTCGTCGAAAATATTGTTCAGGTTCAGGCCCAGCGCGAGGTTGTCACTGGCCTTGTAATGGGCGAGCAGGTCGACGGTGTGGTAGGCGGGTAACTCGAAGTCGCTACCGGCTTCACCCGAGCGGTCGCCGACATAAGTGAAGGCTGCGCCGACGTCCGAACCGCGCAAGTGGCCGTCCTGAAATTCGTAAACCCCCAACAGGCTGCCGCTGCGTTTGGCCACGCCGAGAATTCGGCTGCCCGTGGGAATGACCTTGTCGCCCTGGGTGACTTCAGCGTCGATGTAGGCGAAGGCGCCGATCACCCGTACCGCATCGGTGACTTGCCCGGCGACTTGCCAATCGAAACCGCGGCTGCGCGCCTTGCCCATGGCGCGGTTGGTGTCGGTGCCTGGATCAAGGGCAAGGACGTTTTCCTTCTCGATATGGAAAGCGGCGAGGGTGCTGCTCAAACGTTGGTCGAACAGCTCGCTCTTGATGCCGACTTCATAGCCGACGCCTTCTTCCGGGTCGAAGGATTTGCCGGCGGCGTCCAGGCCGTTATTGGGTTTGAAAGAAGTGGAAGCATTGGCGAACAGGCCCACTTCAGGTGTCAGCTGATAGAGCAGACCGGCCCGCTGGGTCAGGGCATCGTGACGCTGGCGGCTGGTGGCGCTGCGGGAGTGGTCGTCGATGCGCTGCTCGAACTGTTCGAAGCGCGCGCCAAGCATACCCCGCAGCTTGTCGGTGAAGATGATCTGATCCTGCAGGTTCAGCGCTCGGCTTTCGACGTGTTCGAAGAAGTCCGTGCCGGAGCGCGCGCCGTTGGGTTTCGGCTGGCCGTAGATCGGGTTGTAGATGTCGATGGCATAGGGGCCGCCAGCGAAGGTCGTGACCCGCTCGTCCTTGCGATAGTTCTCGTACTCACTGCCGATCAACAGTTCGTGCTGCCAGTCACCGAGGTCGAACAGACCGCGCAGTTCGAGCTGGGTGATGCTGTCGTGCCAATCGTTGTCACGCTCGCGGTAGCGACGGTTGACGGTATGGCCGTCAGCATTCAGCGGGCGCGACTCGGAGGCGAAACCCCAGAGCTTGCCTTCCTTGTAGTGACTGGCCAGACGCAGCTTCCAGGTGTCGTTGAGCTGATGTTCGAGCGCGGCCTGCAGCAGATTGTTGTGGTTGTCGATGTCACCGTCGTTGGGTTCGCCGAGGAAGGTCGAACGGGAAACGCCGCTCCACGTATTGTTCGGTGCGACGATGCCGCGGTCGAAGGTAGAGCTGTGCCGGACGAATTCGCTCTCCACCAGCAGGCTGGTATCGGGATTCAGTTGCCAACTGAAGGAGGGGGCGACGAACACTCGCTGGCTGTCGACGTGATCGCGGAAGCTGTGGTTGTCCTCGACCGCCAGATTGACCCGTGACAACACATTGCCGTTTTCATCCAGCGGCGTGTTGACGTCCAGCGCGGTGCGATAGCGATCCCAGCTGCCGGCACTGGTTTGCAGTGTGGTGAAGGCTCCAGGCTGTGGTTTCTTGGTCACGATGTTCACCGTGCCACCTGGATCGCCCCGGCCATAGAGGCTGGCCGCCGGGCCTTTGAGGACCTCGATGCGTTCGATATTGGCCACGTCCGGCGTACTCGGATAGCCGCGGTTGGCGCTGAAGCCGTCCTTGTAGAACTCCGACGTGGTGAAGCCGCGCACGCTGTATTCGTAAAGCGTCAGGCCGCCAAAGTTGTTCTGCTTTGAAACGCCACCCGCAAAATCCAGTGCGCGTTCGACGCTGGTGCTGCCCAGGTCTTTGAGTACGCTAGCAGGAATCACGCTGATCGATTGCGGGATGTCGCGGATGGCCGTGTCGGTCTTTGTCGCGCTGGAAGAGCGGGTGGCGCGATAGCCATTGACCGGGCCGGTGGGGGATTCGTAATCGGAAGTGACGCTGATGGCGTCCAGTTCGAGGGTTCTGGATTCTTCGGCGAAGAGCGGATTTCCCAGCAGGCCGAAGGCGAATCCGACGAGGGAAGCCTTTGTTCGAGACGACATGTTATGTTGTTCCAATTACAGTAATTGAAACAATATAACATGTCCAATGAGAATGTCTGCCAATAGCCCGAGATTCTCGGGCCAGGTTTAGTTCTCTTCTTTTTCCTTGACCGGGGCGGGTGGTGGACGCAGGCCGATTTCCGCCGTGAGCTTGAGTTCCTTGCCGTTGCGCATCACCAGCACCGTGACCTTATCGGTCGGCTTGATCCGCGCCACCTGGTTCATCGAACGGCGACCATCGCCGGCCGGTTCGCCATCGATGGAGAGGATCACATCGCCCAATTGCAGTCCGGCCTTCTGAGCCGGGCCATCGCGGAAAATCCCGGCGACGACGATGCCCGGACGCCCCGACAGACCAAAGGATTCGGCCAGTTCCTGGGACAATGGCTGCACTTCAATACCCAACCAGCCGCGAATCACCTGGCCGTGTTCGATGATCGACTTCATCACCTCCATCGCCAGTTTGACCGGAATCGCGAAACCGATGCCCTGGGAGCCGCCGGACTTGGAGAAAATCGCGGTGTTGATGCCGGTCAGGTTGCCGTTGGCGTCCACCAGCGCGCCACCGGAGTTGCCGGGATTGATGGCAGCGTCGGTCTGAATGAAGTCTTCGTAGTTGTTCAGGCCCAGCTGATTGCGCCCGGTGGCGCTGATGATGCCCATGGTCACGGTCTGGCCGACGCCGAAGGGGTTGCCGATGGCCAGCGTCACGTCGCCGATGCGGATATTGTCAGAACGGCCGACAGTGATCGCAGGAAGATTCTTCAAGTCGATCTTCAACACCGCGAGGTCGGTTTCCGGGTCGCTGCCGATCACCCGGGCGAGGGTTTCACGGCCGTCCTTGAGTGCCACCACGATCTGGTCGGCACCGCTGGTCACGTGGTTGTTGGTCAGGATGTAGCCTTCCGGGCTCATGATCACGCCGGAGCCCAGGCTCGATTCCATGCGTTTCTGCTTGGGCGAGTTGTCACCGAAGAAGCGGCGGAACTGCGGATCTTCAAACAGTGGATGGTTGGGTTTGTTGATGACTTTGGTGGTGTACAGGTTCACCACCGAAGGCGCGGCGGTGGTCACTGCTTCGGAATAGGACACCGGGCCTTGCTGCATGCTGGTGGTTTGCGGGGCTTGTTGCAGGTTGACGTCAAGGCTCGGAAGCCCGACCCACTGCGGGTAACGCTGGATGATTAACAGAGCGACAAGCACGCCGGCCAACAACGGCCAGCCGGAAAAACGCAGCGCCTTGAGCATTAAGCACGTCCTGAAAGGTTGCAGGCGGTTAGAGACCGCCCATAATGTCGCGCATTATACGAGGCCACGCGCGCCTCTGAACGGGATATTTAGGAGTCTTTTATGGCCGTCGCCCTGAGCACACTCGTCGAAGAAGCCGACCGTTACCTCAACTGCGCCAGGATTGCCGATTATTGCCCCAACGGCCTGCAGGTCGAGGGCCGGCCGCAAGTGATGCGCATTGTCAGTGGCGTCACGGCCAGCCAGGCCTTGCTCGATGCCGCGGTTGAAGCCAGCGCCGATCTGGTGCTGGTGCATCACGGCTATTTCTGGAAGGGCGAAAATCCGTGTATCACCGGCATGAAGCAACGTCGCCTGAAGACCTTGCTCAAGCACGACATCAGCCTGTTGTCCTATCACTTGCCGCTGGATCTGCACCCGGATGTCGGCAACAACGTGCAACTGGCGCGTCAGCTCGACATCACTGTCGAAGGCCCGCTCGATCCTGACAATCTGAAAGTCGTCGGCCTGGTCGGCTCGTTGAACGACCCAATGACGCCCCGGGACTTCGCCCGTCGCGTGCAAGAGGTCATGGGCCGCGAGCCATTGCTGGTCGAAGGCAGCGCGATGATTCGCCGCGTCGGCTGGTGCACCGGTGGCGGCCAGGGCTACATCGATCAGGCGATCCTGGCGGGTGTCGATTTGTACCTCAGCGGCGAAGCCTCCGAACAAACCTTCCACAGCGCCCGGGAAAACGACATCAGCTTCATCGCCGCCGGCCACCATGCCACCGAGCGCTATGGCGTGCAGGCGCTGGGCGATTACCTGGCGCGGCGGTTTGCCCTTGAGCACATCTTTATCGATTGCCCGAATCCGATCTGAAGAACACCATAGATCAAATGTGGGAGCGGGCTTGCTCGCGAACGCGGATTAACATTCAACGGATGTGTTGACTGACACACCGCATTCGCGAGCAAGCCCGCTCCCACGATGGCAAGCGCTGGCCAAACGGGCAGGCATATTCATATACCCTTTCGATCTAGTCGGTGCCCTGATTAGAAGCGGTCGCTGTGCTAGGATTCCCCGCTCGAACACGGCCCGCTGGCCGTTCATAAGAAAGATTTCGTGAGTAGCCATGGTCGACAAACTGACGCATCTGAAACAGCTGGAGGCGGAAAGCATCCACATCATCCGCGAGGTGGCCGCCGAGTTCGACAACCCGGTGATGCTGTACTCCATCGGTAAAGACTCCGCCGTGATGCTGCACCTGGCACGCAAGGCATTCTTCCCCGGCAAGCTACCGTTTCCGGTGATGCACGTCGACACCCAGTGGAAGTTCCAGGAGATGTACAGCTTCCGCGACAAGATGGTCGCCGAGCTGGGCCTGGACCTGATCACCCACGTCAACCCGGAAGGCGTTGCGCAGGGCATCAACCCGTTCACCCACGGCAGTGCCAAGCACACCGACATCATGAAGACCGAAGGCCTGAAACAGGCATTGGACAAGCATGGTTTCGACGCGGCCTTCGGTGGTGCCCGTCGCGATGAAGAGAAATCCCGCGCCAAGGAGCGCGTGTACTCGTTCCGCGACAGCAAGCACCGCTGGGACCCGAAAAACCAGCGTCCCGAGCTGTGGAACGTCTACAACGGCAAGGTCAACAAAGGCGAGTCGATCCGCGTCTTCCCGCTGTCGAACTGGACCGAGCTGGACATCTGGCAATACATCTACCTTGAAGGCATCCCGATCGTGCCGCTGTATTTTGCCGCCGAACGCGATGTCATCGAGAAGAACGGCACGCTGATCATGATCGACGACGAGCGCATCCTCGAACACCTGAGCGATGAAGACAAAGCCCGCATCGTCAAAAAGAAAGTGCGTTTCCGTACCCTTGGCTGCTACCCGTTGACGGGCGCGGTGGAGTCCGAGGCTGAAAGCCTCACGGACATCATTCAGGAAATGCTCCTGACGCGAACTTCCGAGCGCCAGGGCCGCGTCATCGACCACGATGGCGCAGGCTCGATGGAAGACAAAAAACGTCAAGGTTATTTCTAAGAAGCAGTTGCAAGCTTCAAGCGGCAAGCTGCAAGCGAATCAAAAGCGGGTTATCGAAATGGATTTCGAGAAACTGGTGGTTTGGCAAAGAGCCAAATCGTTAGCGGTTAACCTCTACAAGGAAATGGCCGAATGCAGCGATCTGGCGTTTAAGAGTCAGATCACTCGTTCGGGGCTTTCGATTCCCAGCAACATTGTCGAGGGAATGGAACGTTTCACTGCAAAAGAAAAATGTCGATTTCTGTCGATAGCCAAAGCTTCCTGCGGGGAGCTGCGCACACAGATAATCATTGGCAGTGAAATTGGTTACAACAGAGAACCGTTGGCGGCACTTTGGATTTCAGAATCTCGCGAGCTTTCAAGAATGCTTAGCGGGTTGATCAATAAAATTTCTGACTAGTTGTACGCCGACAAGCTTGCCGCTTGAAGCTTACAGCTTGGAGCTTGAATGCAATGAGCCACCAATCTGATTTGATCAGCGAGGACATCCTCGCCTACCTGGGCCAGCACGAACGTAAAGAGCTGCTGCGCTTTTTGACCTGCGGTAACGTCGACGACGGCAAGAGCACCCTGATCGGGCGCTTGCTGCACGACTCCAAGATGATCTACGAAGATCACCTGGAAGCCATTACCCGCGACTCGAAAAAAGTCGGCACGACCGGCGAAGACATCGACCTGGCACTGCTGGTCGACGGCTTGCAGGCCGAGCGTGAGCAAGGCATCACCATCGATGTCGCTTACCGCTATTTCTCCACCGCCAAGCGCAAATTCATCATCGCCGACACCCCCGGCCATGAGCAGTACACCCGCAACATGGCCACCGGTGCCTCCACCTGTGACCTGGCGATCATCCTGGTCGACGCCCGCTACGGCGTGCAGACCCAGACCCGTCGCCACAGCTTCATCGCCTCGTTGCTGGGCATCAAGCACATCGTCGTCGCCATCAACAAGATGGACCTCAAGGACTTCGACCAAGGCGTGTTCGAGTCGATCAAGGCCGACTACCTGAAGTTCGCCGAAGGCTTGAAGATGAAGCCGACCAGCATGCACTTCGTGCCGATGTCAGCCCTCAAGGGCGACAACGTGGTGAACAAGTCTGAGCGCTCGCCGTGGTATACCGGCCAGTCGCTGATGGAAATTCTCGAGACCGTGGAAGTGGCGGGCGACCGCAACTTCACCGACCTGCGTTTCCCGGTGCAGTACGTCAACCGTCCGAACCTGAACTTCCGCGGTTTCGCCGGCACCCTGGCCAGCGGCATCGTCAAGAAGGGCGACGAAGTCGTGGTGCTGCCGTCGGGCAAGAGCAGCCGCGTGAAATCCATCGTTACCTTCGAAGGTGAACTGGAACATGCCGGTCCGGGTCAGGCAGTAACGCTGACCATGGAAGACGAAATCGACATCTCCCGTGGCGACCTGTTGGTACACGCCGACAACGTGCCGCCGGTGACCGACAGCTTCGAAGCGATGCTGGTGTGGATGGCTGAAGAGCCGATGCTGCCGGGCAAGAAATACGACATCAAACGCGCCACCAGTTACGTGCCGGGCTCCATCGCCAGCATCGTCAACAAGGTCGACGTGAACACCCTGGAAGAGGGCCCGGCCAGCGCGTTGCAGTTGAACGAAATCGGCAAGGTCAAGATCGCGCTCGACGCGCCGATTGCCCTCGACGGTTACGACAGCAACCGCACCACCGGCGCGTTCATCATCATCGATCGCCTGACCAACGGCACCGTCGGCGCCGGCATGATCGTCGCGCAACCGGTGGCGCATGGCACCAGCACGCACCACGGCAAACTGGCTCACGTAGCCACCGAAGAACGCGCTCAGCGCTTCGGCCAGCAACCGGCCACCGTGTTGTTCAGCGGCTTGTCGGGCGCGGGCAAAAGCACCCTGGCCTACGCCGTTGAACGCAAGCTGTTCGACTTGGGCCGTGCGGTGTTCGTGCTTGATGGCCAGAACCTGCGTCACGACCTGAACAAAGGTCTGCCACAGGATCGCGCCGGGCGTACCGAGAACTGGCGTCGTGCCGCGCACGTGGCGCGTCAGTTCAACGAAGCCGGTCTGCTGACCCTGGCGGCGTTCGTAGCCCCGAGTGCCGAAGGGCGTGAACAGGCTCGGGAGCTGATCGGCAAGGAGCGTCTGCTGACGGTCTACGTCCAGGCTTCGCCAACGGTCTGTGCCGAGCGTGACCCGCAAGGTTTGTACGCGGCAGCCGGGGACAACATCCCGGGCGAGTCCTTCCCGTACGACGTGCCGCTGGATGCCGATCTGGTGATCGACACCCAGTCCGTGTCGCTGGAAGAGGGCGTCAAGCAGGTGCTGGAACTGTTGCGTAAACGCGGCGCGATCTAAGATAGAAGCAGCGACAAGCTATAAGCTTCAAGCTGCAAGAAAAACCCGCCGATGAGTGATCATCGGCGGGTTTTTTTGTGTCTTTGAAATTGTCTTCGCGAGCAGGCTCGCTCCCACAGTTGATCTTCATGGAATACAAATTTTATGTGCACTGAAGATCCATTGTGGGAGCGAGCCTGCTCGCGAAAGGGCCGGAACATTCACTGACCTACTTGGCTGGATACTCGCGATGCATCTGCCCCAACAACGCGTCCTTGTCCTGCCACAACTGGTTGATCCAGCCCTGGAACTGCAAGCGGTACTCACAGTCCTGGTCGTAGTTCTTGCCGATGAACTGCGGCGGAATCCTCAGTTCTTCGAAATGCACCACCACATCCTTCACGTTCCCGCACAGCAAGCCCCAGAAGCCCGGGCGCCCGGCCGGGTAGTGGATGGTCACGTTGACGATCGATTCAAGCTGCTCGCCCATCGCATCCAGCACAAACGCAATGCCACCGGCCTTGGGTTTGAGCAGATACTTGAACGATGACTGCTGCTGGGCATGCTTGCCTTCGGTGAAGCGCGTGCCTTCAACGAAATTGAAAATGCCGACCGGGTTATCACGGAATTTCGCGCAGGTCTTGCGAGTGGTTTCCAGGTCCTTGCCTTTCTTTTCCGGGTGCTTTTCCAGATACGCCTTGGAGTAGCGTTTCATGAACGGAAAACCCAGCGCCCACCACGCCAGTCCAATCACCGGCACCCAGATCAGCTCTTGCTTGAGGAAGAACTTCAGCGGCTGGATACGCCGATTGAGTACGTACTGCAGCACCAGAATGTCGACCCAGCTCTGGTGGTTGCTGGTGATCAGGTAGGAGTGCTGGTAGTCGAGGCCTTGCAGGCCGCTGAGGTGCCAGCGGGTGCGGCAAACCAGATTCATCCAGCCTTTGTTGATACTGATCCAGGCTTCATGGGTATGACTCATCAGCCAGCGCGCCAAGCGCTGGGTGGGGGCAAACGGCAACACTTTGACCAGCGCCACACAAAACAGAAACGAGCAGAGCAAAATCGTGTTCAGCGCCAACAGCAGCGCGGCGATCACACCGCGCACGGGTGCAGGTAGAAAATCCAGCATTTAAACATCCATTGGTCGGTTGGCAGCCTGGATCGCGGTCAACGCGATGGTGTAGACGATGTCATCGACCTGCGCGCCGCGCGGCAAGTCGTTCACCGGTTTGCGCAAGCCTTGCAGCATCGGCCCGAGGCTGACGCAATCAGCACTGCGCTGCACGGCTTTGTGGGTGGTGTTGCCGGTGTTGAGGTCCGGGAACACGAACACCGTCGCGCGACCGGCCACCTGGCTGTTCGGCGCCAACTGCCGGGCCACGGTTTCGTTGGCGGCGGCGTCGTACTGCAACGGCCCGTCGATCAGCAGCGAGTGTTGCTGTTCATGGGCGAGCAATGTCGCTTCACGGACCTTCTCGACTTCTTCGCCGCTAGCCGACTCACCGCTGGAATAGCTGATCATCGCCACCCGTGGGGTGATGCCGAATGCCGCCGCCGAGTCGGCGCTTTGCAAGGCGATTTCCGCCAGTTCAGTGGCACTCGGGTGCGGGTTCATCACGCAGTCGCCATAGACCAGCACTTCTTCGGGAAACAGCATGAAGAACACCGACGACACCAGGGTGCAGCCGGGCGCCGTCTTGATCAGCTGCAGGGCAGGGCGAATGGTATTGGCGGTGGAGTGAATGACGCCCGACACCAGGCCGTCGACTTCATCCAGCGCCAGCATCATGGTGCCGATCACCACGGTGTCTTCCAGTTGCTGCTCGGCCATCGGCGCGTTGAGGCTTTTGCTTTTACGCAGTGCAACCATCGGCTCGACGTAGCGCTCGCGGATCAGGTCCGGATCGAGGATTTCCAGCCCTGGTGGCAGTTCGATGCCTTGGGCGCGAGCGACCGCTTCGACGTCGGCTGGCTTGGCGAGCAATACGCAGCGGGCAATGCCACGGGCCTGGCAAATTGCCGCGGCTTGTACGGTCAACGGCTCACTGCCTTCTGGCAGGACGATGCGCTTGTTGGCGTTCTGCGCGCGTTGGATCAACTGGTAGCGGAACACTGCCGGTGACAGGCGTATTTCCCGTGGCGTACCACAGCGCTGGTGCAGCCAGTTGGCGTCCAGATGGCTGGCGACGAAATCGGTGATGATCTCCGCACGCTCGCGGTCGTCGATCGGGATTTCCTTGTTCAGGCCGTTCAACTGGTTGGCGGTATCGTAGGAACCGGTACTCACCGACAGTACCGGCAAACCGGCCTGCAAGGCGCCACGGCAGAGGTCCATGATGCGCGGGTCGGGCAGGGTGTCGCTGGTCAGCAACAGGCCGGCCAGCGGCACGCCGTTGATGGCCGCGAGACTGACGGCGAGGATGATGTCGTCGCGATCGCCGGGGGTCACCACCAGCACGCCGGGCTTGAGCAGCTCCACGGTGTTGCGCATGGTGCGCGCGCAAATGATGATGTTGGTCATGCGCCGGGTTTCATAGTCGCCGGCGTTGAGTACCTGCGCGCCCATCAGGTCGGCCACGTCGCGAGTGCGCGGGGCGTTCAGTTCCGGCCGGAACGGAATGCAGCCCAGCAGGCGGAAATCGCCACTGCGCAATAGCGGTGAATGTTCCTTAAGGCGCGCGGCAAAGGCCTCCATGCTTTCGTCTGTCTTGACCTTGTTAAGGATCACGCCGAGGACTTTCGGGTCTTTCGGGCCGCCAAACAACTGCGCCTGCAATTCCACGCGACCGGACAATTCGGTCAGCACTTCGTTTTCCGGCGCCGACACCAGTATCACCTCGGCATCGAGACTCTTGGCCAAATGCAGATTGACCCGCGCGGCATAGCTGGCACTGCGGGTCGGCACCATGCCCTCCACGACCAGCACGTCCTTGCCGATGGCGGCTTGCTGGTAGAGGGTAATGATTTCTTCGAGCAACTCATCGAGCTGACCGTCACCGAGCATGCGCTCGACATGGGCCAGGCCCAGCGGCTGCGGTGGTTTCAGTCCGTGGGTGCGGGCCACCAGTTCGGTGGAGCGCTCGGGCCCCGTGTCACCCGGATGCGGTTGGGCAATCGGTTTGAAGAAGCCGACCTTGAGGCCGGCGCGCTCAAGGGTACGCACCAGCCCGAGGCTGATGGAGGTCAGGCCCACGCCAAAATCGGTGGGTGCGATAAAAAAAGTTTGCATGCGGATTCTCTAAGGGAGCATGGCAATGGTGAGCGCCTATGGCTGGCGATCTACCGAAATTCAGTCGCCAAGGTTATCGCTAACCATGCCTTGTGCGCACCAACCGCAATCAAAGGGCTGACCTATTTTTTCAAGGCGCTGTGCAGGATCCATGACCCAGGCCCGGGATTGCCAGGGTGGCTGGTGGCGCAGGTGTTGGGTATGGCCGCAGGAAAGCTCGGCCACCCAATGGCCGTCCTCGTCCTGATGGAAGCCTGTGATCGTCACGTCCCGTCTGTCCGGGTTGTGTTCGCTTTCGGGCGATTGCTTCGCTAAACTGGGTCTTTCATTATTCTTTTGCAAAAGGTCTCGCCCCATGCTGATCGCCGCCAATAAGGCTGTCTCCATCGACTATACCCTGACCAACGACGCTGGTGAGGTCATCGACAGCTCCGCCGGCGGCGCGCCGCTGGTCTACCTGCAAGGCGCAGGCAATATCATCCCGGGCCTGGAAAAGGCTCTGGAAGGCAAGGCTGTCGGCGAAGAGCTGACCGTAGCCGTTGAACCTGAAGATGCCTACGGCGAATACGCTGCCGAACTGGTCAGCACCCTGAGCCGCAGCATGTTCGAAGGCGTCGACGAGCTGGAAGTGGGCATGCAGTTCCACGCTTCCGCTCCGGACGGCCAGATGCAGATCGTCACCATCCGCGATCTGGACGGCGACGACGTCACCGTTGACGGCAACCACCCGTTGGCCGGTCAGCGCCTGAACTTCCAGGTCAAGATCGTCGCCATCCGTGACGCCAGCCAGGAAGAAATCGCCCATGGTCACGTCCATGGCGAAGGTGGCCATCATCACTGATTTTCTGCGCTAAGCTCAGATGACTGGAGAGGCGCCCCTAGGGCGCCTTTTTAGTCTGCGGCTGTCTCAGGCGACACCGCCAAGTGGCTGTTTCGAGAAGAACACGGGAATCTGGAGTACGTTATGAGTGCTTTTCACGACCTTAATTTGACAGCCCTGGATGGTCAGGTGCTACCTCTGGCACCTTTCAAGGGGCACGTCGTGCTGGTGGTCAACGTTGCCTCCAAATGCGGCTTGACCCCGCAGTACGCGGCGCTGGAAAACCTCTACCAGCAATACAAGGGCAAGGGTTTCAGCGTATTGGGCCTGCCGTGCAATCAGTTTGCCGGGCAGGAACCGGGTTCCGAACAAGAGATCCAGGCGTTTTGCAGCCTCAACTATGGCGTGACCTTCCCGCTGTCCAGCAAGCTGGACGTCAATGGTCACGATCGTCATCAGCTGTACAAGCTGCTGGCGGGCGAGGGTGCCGAATTCCCCGGTGACATTACCTGGAACTTCGAAAAATTCCTGCTGGGCAAGGACGGCCGTGTGCTGGCGCGCTTCTCGCCACGTACCGCGCCGGACGATCCAAGCGTCGTTCAGGCGATTGAAAAAGCCCTGAGCTGACATCCCCCTGTGTAGGAGCGAGCTCGCTCGCGATGAACGCAAGAACGCTACGGGGCATCTGACCTCCAGCGTTATCGTTGACGACCATCGCGAGCAAGCTCGCTCCTACAGTCACCCGCCTTTTAAACCTTAATCACCCAAATCAATAGTGCTGTTCAGCGCGTGTGAGCCTCCATATTATCGCCGTCATAAAGCCTATTCCCGTGGAGCGTCCCCATGCCCGTCAAAGCCCTGTTCAAACCGTTCCACCTCGGCACCCTCGAACTGCCGACCCGTGTCGTCATGGCACCGATGACCCGCTCGTTTTCGCCGGGTGGCGTACCCAATTCCAAAGTGATCGAGTACTACCGTCGTCGCGCCGCAGCCGGCGTTGGTCTGATCATCACCGAAGGCACCACCGTCGGTCACAAGGCTTCCAACGGCTACCCGAACGTTCCACAGTTCTACGGTGACGCGGCGCTGGCTGGCTGGAAAAAAGTCGTCGACGCGGTACACGCTGAAGGCGGCAAGATCGTTCCGCAACTGTGGCATGTGGGCAGTGTGCGCCGTATCGGCACCGAGCCGGACGCCAGCATACCGGGCTACGGACCGTCGGAAAAAGTTAAGGACGGTCAGGTCGTGGTTCACGGCATGACCAAACAGGATATTCAAGACGTGATCGCAGCGTTCGCCCAGGCAGCCAAGGATGCCCGGAGCATCGGCATGGACGGCGTGGAAATCCACGGCGCCCACGGCTATCTGATCGACCAGTTTTTCTGGGAAGGCAGCAATCAGCGCACCGATGAATACGGCGGCAGCCTGGCCAACCGTTCGCGTTTCGCCATCGAGTTGATTCAAGCCGTGCGCGCGGCCGTCGGCGAAGGCTTCCCGATCATCTTCCGTTTCTCCCAGTGGAAACAGCAGGATTACACCGCGCGCCTGGTGCAAACACCGCAAGCGTTGGGCGAGTTTCTCCAGCCGCTGTCCGACGCCGGCGTGGATATCTTCCACTGCTCGACACGCCGCTTCTGGGAGCCGGAATTCGACGGTTCCGAACTGAACCTGGCCGGCTGGACCCGCAAACTCACCGGCAAGCCAACCATCACCGTCGGCAGTGTCGGCCTGGACGGCGAGTTCCTGCAGTTCATGGTCAATACCGATAAGGTCGCCCAACCGGCCAGCCTGGAAAAACTGCTGGAGCGTTTGAACAACGATGAGTTCGACCTGGTGGCGGTAGGCCGCGCACTGCTGGTGGATCCGGACTGGGCGCAGAAAGTGCGCGACGGCCGTGAGGACGACATCCTGCCGTTCAGCCGTGAGGCGTTGATGACGCTGGTTTAAGCCTGATCAAGCCCCATCGCCAGCAGGCTGGCTCCCACAGGTTCTGTGTACACCGCAGGTCCCATGTGGGAGCCAGTCTGCTGGCGATGGCTGACTCAAAATCACCAGAAATCTCAGGGAATAGTCGGCGCATTCGGCACCACCTGCTCCCCAACACAAGCCCCGCGCAACTGCCCCTCGAACTGCTCAATGATCGCTGCCCAACCCTGGCGACTGGCATGCTGACGCGCATTAAGCCTCATGCAGCGCAAGGTCTCGCGCTTTTCCAGCATCCACGCCGCCGCATCGCAGAAGGCTTCTTCGTCCCCCGGCATCGCCAACACACCGTTGTAGCCATGGCGAATATGCTGCGCCGCCGCAGCCTGATCGTAAGCCACCACCCCCAGCCCGGAAGCCAGAGCCTCGAGTACCACATTGCCAAAGGTTTCAGTCAGGCTCGGAAACAGAAACACATCTCCCGACGCATAGTGACTGGCCAATGCTTCACCCCGTTGGGTGCCACAGAAAATCGCGTCGGGCATTTCGCTTTCCATGAGCAGGCGTTGCGGACCGTCGCCCACCACGATCAGCTTCAGAGTGCGCTGTGGATAAGTCGCCTTCAGCGTGTCGAAACAACGCTTGAGCAAGCCCAGGTTTTTCTCCTGTGCCAAACGTCCTACATGGATGACGGCAATGTCGTTTTCGCCCAGCCCCCATTGTTCGCGCAGCGCATTCAAGCGTTTAGCCGGATGAAACAACTGGCTGTCGACGCCACGGGACAGCAGCGCCAGACGCTCGAATTGCCGCCGCTCCAGCTCCATCCGCTGGCTGACGCTGGGTACCAGGGTCAAGGTCGAGCGATTGTGGAACCAACGTAGATAGTGGGTGAGCAGACGCGTCAGCAAACCGAGCCCGTACTGGCTGGAATACTGCTGGAAGTTGGTGTGAAAGCCACTGACCACCGAAATCCCCAGCCGACGTGCCGCGCGTAATGCCGACAACCCGAGCGGCCCCTCGGTGGCAATGTACAGGACATCCGGGCGGTGACGCTTCCAGCGCCTGAGCAGCTTGTGCATAGATGACTGCCCCCATTGCAAACCGGGATAACCCGGCAGCGGCCAGCCACGGCACAGCAACAATTCATCGTCGCTGCTCGCCGACTGATCGCAGCCCTGGCGCGGTCGCACCAATTCCACCTGATGCCCGCGCGCGCGCAAACCGTCGCACAATCGACCAAGGGTGTTGGCCACGCCGTTGATTTCGGGAGGGAAGGTTTCGGTGATCAGGGTGATATGCAGAGCTGTCGTCATGGCCCCAGTGTCAGCTGGGGCCATGTCGTCGTTATGACGGTCGGATGATGGATTTATGAACGGATCAGCGCTGGCTCACCAGGTTCTCGGCCCCACGCTCACGCACCCAGAACAAGGTCGCCCCGGCCACCGCCGCGGGCATCATCAGGATGTTGACCACCGGGATCATCAACATCAGGTACACCATCCCGCCAAAGCTCATGCTCTGCCAGCGCTTTTGCCGCAGCCAGGCGAGCATCTCGTTCCAGCCCAGCTTGTGGTTGTCCGCCGGGTAGTCGATGTACTGGATTGCCATCATCCATACCCCGAACAGCAGCCAGAGTGGTGCGGCGATGATGTTAAGCACCGGGATGAAGGAGAGGATGAACAGACCGATCGCACGGGGCAGGAAATAACCGAGCTTGCGCATTTCCCGGGCCAGGGTTCGCGGAATCATGGCGACCAGTTCGCCCCAGCTGAAGGCCGGGAAGTCGTCGGTGCCACGCACCACCACCTCGACCTTTTCCGCCAGAAAGCCGTTGAACGGCGCGGCGATGATGTTGGCGAGCATGGTGAAGGTGAAAAACACCATCAACACCACCAGCACCACAAACAGCGGCCACAGCACATAACTGAGGAAACTCAGCCAGTCGGGCAGCGACGGCATCAGCGTATCGACCCACAGGCTGAACTGATGGCCGGCCAGATAGATCAATCCGACGAACAGCACCAGGTTGATCATCAGTGGAAGCAATACAAAAAGGCGCAGGCTGGGGCTGAGAACCAGTTTCAGGCCCTCACGCAGGTATTGCGGGCCGGACAGAACGGGGGCGGGCATAACGTGCTCCGAGCAGAGGGAAAACGCGCCGACCTTACCGGCTTTACCTGACGGGCGAAAGCGCGGCAGCGGCATCGACATTAACTGTAACAAAGGCGTCCTGTTCGTCACGCCGACGGGATAGAGACCACCTATGAGCTGGATTGTTAAACCGTATTTCCTTAATCTTCGCCCCCTCGATACGCTGCACCCAATCTTTTACAGGACTGTCGAGTTCAAGCCTTCCCCAAGTGCTTTCAATGGTCCTTTTTTATTCCCGCCGGCAACCCGGCGTTCCGCGCCAGGTGTTCCGGGCCGGTCAACAGGAGCAGGTCATGTCTGAAGTCCGTCATTCGCGAGTGATTATTCTCGGTTCCGGCCCTGCCGGTTACAGCGCCGCGGTCTATGCCGCCCGTGCCAACCTCAAGCCACTGCTGATCACCGGCATGCAAGCCGGCGGTCAACTGACCACCACCACCGAAGTCGACAACTGGCCGGGCGACGTCCACGGCCTGACCGGCCCGGCGTTGATGGAGCGCATGAAAGAGCACGCCGAGCGCTTTGAAACCGAGATCGTCTTCGATCACATCAATGCCGTGGACTTCGCTGCCAAGCCGTACACCCTGGTCGGCGACAGCGCGACCTACACCTGCGACGCCCTGATCATCGCCACCGGCGCCAGCGCTCGTTACCTGGGCCTGCCGTCGGAAGAAGCGTTCATGGGCAAAGGCGTTTCTGCCTGCGCCACCTGCGACGGTTTCTTCTATCGCAACAAGCCAGTGGCTGTGGTCGGCGGCGGCAACACCGCTGTTGAAGAAGCCCTGTACCTGGCCAACATCGCCAGCACCGTGACCCTGATTCACCGTCGTGAAACCTTCCGCGCCGAGAAGATCTTGATCGACAAGCTCAATGCACGGGTTGCCGAAGGCAAGATCATCCTGAAGCTGAACGCCACCCTGGACGAAGTCCTGGGCGACAACATGGGCGTGACCGGTGCCCGTCTGAAGAACAACGACGGCAGCTTCGACGAAGTGAAAGTCGACGGCGTGTTCATCGCCATCGGCCATACCCCGAACACTTCGTTGTTCGAAGGCCAGTTGACCTTGAAAGACGGTTACCTGGTTGTCCACGGCGGCCGTGACGGCAACGCGACGGCCACCAACCTCGAAGGTATCTTCGCGGCGGGTGACGTGGCTGACCACGTCTACCGTCAAGCCATCACCTCGGCCGGCGCCGGTTGCATGGCGGCACTGGATGCCGAGCGTTATCTCGACAATCTGCAGAACGCTTGATTCTGTAGAAACAAAAAACCGGCTTCGGCCGGTTTTTTTGTGCCCACAAGTAATGCAATCAACCCTGTGCGGACTTTTAGTTCCAGGTCAATTTCGCCAGGCACGCCTCAAGGATGTCGAGGCCTTCCTCCAGCACCGCTGCCTCGGTCGTCAGCGGTGCCAGCAACCGAATGATGTGCCGCGATTTGCCGCTGGGCATCAGCAGTAACCCGGCTTCTCGCGCCAGAGCCAGCAGTTGCGTCAACTGCGTCGAAGCCGGTGTTCCATCGGCCTTTGCCAGCTCAATCCCGCGCATCGCGCCAACGCCGGTCAGGCGCCCGAGGTAGGGTGACAGGTTGCGATCACGCCAGGATTGGTAGCGGCTGACAATCGCTTCTTCCTGCTGCGTACCCCAGGCTTGCAAGTGGGCATCGGTCATTTCGTCCAGGGTCGCCAGCGCGGCGGCACAGGCGATGGGGTTGCCGGAATAGGTGCCGCCCAGCCCACCCTTGGGCAAATTGTCGAGCAGCGACTTGCGCCCGACCACAGCCCCCAGCGGCACCCCGCCTGCAATGCTTTTGCCAAGCAGGATCAGGTCCGGTTCGATGCCCAGTCGCGAGAACGCGAAGCGCTGGCCGGTACGGCCGAAACCGGACTGGATTTCATCGGCGATCAGCACAATGCCTTTCTCGTCGCACAAGCGCCGAAGCGCCTGGGCGAACGCTACGTCCATGGCCAGGAAACCCGCCTCACCTTGCACCGGTTCGACAATAAAGCAGGCCACGTCATCGATATCGATTTCGACGCTGAACAGGCGCTCCATTGCCTTGAGCGCTTCGGCACAGGTCACGCCATTGTCCTGGCTGGGAAAGGGCAGGTGATACACCGGTCCTGGCAACACACCGACTTTCTGTTTGTAGGGCGCGACTTTGCCGTTGAGATTGAGGGTGGCCAGGGTGCGGCCGTGGAAGGCGCCATCGAAGGCAATGACCGCCGTGCGGCCGGTGGCGCCTCGGACGATCTTCAACGCATTCTCGGCTGCTTCGGCACCGCTGTTGGTGAGCATGCCGCTGACCGGGTAGGTCACCGGTATGAACGCTGCCAGGCGCTCCATGAGTTCGAGGTAGGGCGTATGGGGCGCGGCATTGAACGCGTAATGAGTCAGCCGGGTCGCTTGCTCGCGAATCGCCTCGACGATGCGCGGATGACAATGGCCCAGGTTCAGCACCCCGATGCCGCCGACGAAGTCGATGTAGCGTTTGCCGTCAGTGTCCCAGACCTCGGCGTTTTTGCCGTGGCTGAGCGTGACGGGGTGAACGATGTTGATCGACTGACTGATGGTTTCGCTGCTCATGGATGACCGGCTCGGAAGTGGGAGGACTTCTTTTTATCTAAGCCGTGAGCGCAGGTACCGGGCAAACGAAATAAAGTCGCCGGGTCAATCTTAAAAGTCGGGATATGTGGTTAAAACCTGCATCTCTACCCTGTGGGAGCGAGCCTGCTCGCGATGGTCGTCAACGATAACGCTGGCTACCTGAACCCCCGCGGTGTTCTTGCGTCCATCGCGAGCAGGCTCGCTCCCACAGGGGCCAGTTCAGGTTCAAAGCCGGGTTTGATTCAGCGGCGAGTCAGGGGTTGCTGCGAGAATTTCACACCGGCCAGACCGTGGGCCATCAGAGCACGGATATTACCGTGATCGCTGCCTTCAGGCGTCGCGAGTACCGAGCGGTAATGCTCGCCGAACGCCAGCAGGGCTTCGTCATCGCTCAGGCCTTCGAGCAGCGCCAGACCCAGGGTCTTGCACGAACCTTCGTTCTGCCCTGCAGCGTTTTCCACGCCACCATTGTTGAACGCCTGGGGCTGGTAGTCGTAACCGGCGGCAATGAATGCCAGGGTATCGGAGAAGGCGTGTTCGCCGCTGTTGAGGCTGGCGCGCAGGGTGTTCAAATCATTCATGGGTTTTTCCTTTGGCGAACGCCGCTTGCTGGTCGGCGCTGGCTTCTTGCTGATATTGGGCTTTCCACTCGGCGTACGGCATGCCGTAAACCACTTCGCGGGCTTCGTCGAGGCTGACCTCGATCTGGCGTTCGTCGGCGGCGGCCTTGTACCACTTGGACAGGCAGTTGCGGCAGAAACCCGAAAGGTTCATCAGGTCGATGTTCTGCACATCCTTGCGGCTGTCCAGGTGGGCTACCAGCCGGCGAAAGGCGGCGGCTTCAAGTTCCAGGCGTTGTTGATCGTTCATGTGAGGTCTCTTGCACGCTATGAGGCAAAGTCGTTGTAAAGGACGCGGGAGTGGCGTCGGTGAAGATGTTCACCGAGTTGCGTTCGGCGGTCCGAATGGTTTTTTCGAGTCAATCATTGACGATCCCTTTCTTGATGTGGCGTCCGCCATTGATGACGATGCTGCTTCCGGTGCTGTAGTCGGTGTTGAGCAAGAACATGACTGCGTCGATCAAGGGTTGTGCGCCGGGCTCGAATTCGAGAAGGGCTTTCTTCAGGGTTCGCTGGGAGTATTCCGGCGTGCTGTCGTCCTTGAGCATGAGCAAGCCGGGAAGGATGGCGTTCACTCTGATGCCGGGGGCGTATTTTTCAGCAAAGGACAGCACCATGTTCTGCAGTGCGGATTTGGTGGCGGCATAGCCAATATGGTTCTTGCTGCCCCTCGAAGAAGTCTCGTCGCAGATATGGATGATGTCGGATCGTTCCAGTCGCTGCAGATGCTCTCCCAGTTCAAGGTTCAAATGGTAGGGCGCTTCGACATGGAGTTTGAACATGGTGTTCAGGTTCTCCAGGCCATCGTCAAGCCACAGTGAGGCGTTGTGGATCACTGCACGTAAACTGTCGAAGTTGGTCTTGATATAGGCGATCAGCGCCTCGCGATCGCTCTGCAGTTGAAGGTTTGCCTGGAACGGCAACATGTTTGGATGGGGTGTCGCCAGGCTGATGGAGCGACTGACGCAGATGACAGTGTGGCCAGCCTCGGCCAGAGTAGTGGCAAGTTTGAGGCCGACGCGCTTGCTGGTACCGGTGACAAGGATTGGACTATTCATAACTCTGCGATCAGCTTCAGTAGGTCTATGCACGTGCTAAGTTCGTGCAGCATAACTGAAGTTTTCCCGTAGCGATCCTTTGCTATCAGGCGAGAACGGCGGTTCGGTCAGTGATCGCTGACCGCTTCGGTAGTCAATGAGGGTGTTGGCGCATTTTTGTGCAGCCAGCCTGCCAGCACACGGGTCGATAGCGGAATAAAGAAGTAGACCATCAACGGCGTCAGGCACAGGGTGCTGATTAATACCCGGCTCAGCAGGCCCATTTCACTGAGCAACGGCCCCAGCACAAAGTTGAACAGCAGTGATACCGGAAAGAACGCCAGCCAGATCGACACCGCTTGTTTCCAGCGGGGCGGGCGTTGGCCTGCAGCGCCGAACCAGCCTTCGATGCCACTGACCCGATGTTCCGTCGGGTGGGCGAACAAGTCACTGCCGCGTGCCAGCCACGCGGTGCGCGAGGCGGAATGCTCCCAAGTGTGCAGGGTCTGCTCGTCGGCAAAGCGGAAGATGATCTGAAATTCGTCATCGTCGGGTGGCGGGGCGAGTACGCCGGAGCCGAGATAACCGGGGAAGTCGGTGGCCAATTGTTCACCTTCGCGCAACCAGGCGATCAGGTCCTGATAACGGCCATTTGCGACGCGGCGCGCAACCATCAGCGTGACGGGGGAGGTAGACATCATGTATCTCCGTAAACGAATGCGTCGCTCCGGGTAGGAGTTTCGCCAGGCGCAGCGCCGGGGTGGTGGGCTGCGACTTGGGATAAGCAAGGATTATTCCTGAATCTGCCCTCTTGCGCCTGCGGCGTTTATCGATTTTTCCGGCATTGAATCTTTACGGAATCTTTACGGGGCAGGGGCGTTAGAATGGATCCCAAATTACATGGATGTTGAAGCCAGATGCCCATACTCACCGATGCTGCCACTGATGTGCCCCTTACGCTCTCTCTTGAACGGGAAGAGCTTTTTCCCATTCGCGAGGTGGCGCGGCTGACGGGCATCAATCCGGTCACGCTACGTGCATGGGAGCGACGTTATGGTCTGATCGTGCCCACTCGCACCGAAAGCGGGCATCGCCTCTACTCCATGGCCGATATAGAGCGCGTGCGCAGTATTCTCGACTGGATCGAGCGCGGCGTGGCGGTCAGCAAGATCGGCAAGATCCTGGCCAAGGCGGCGCCGCTCGAGGCGTTGTCGCACATCATCCCCAACGACCTTGTACAAGCCGATTACGCGCAATGGCAGCAGCAGGTTCAGGCAGCGGTGAGTGCTTTCGACGATGTTCAGCTGGAGCAGGTCTACGGGCAGATTTTTTCCACTTACTCCCAGCCGGTGGTGTTTCAGGACATCCTGGTCCCGCTCTGGAAGCAATTGTTGCAGCGCCAGGACTCGTTCGGTCGGACCAGCGAGTGGCTGTTCCTGGACGGTTTTTTGCGGTCACGGGTTTTGCAGCGCTTGCTGTTGATCCGTGACAAGCAACCCCGGCGAGTCATCGTCAGCGCCCTGGCCGGCCAGTGCCGGGAACTGGAGTTACTGATTGCCGCGCTGTTCCTGAGCAGTGGGCAAACCGGTGTGCGCGTGTTGACCATCGGCCAGCCATTCGACGAGTTAACGCTGGTCTGCGAAAGGATCAAACCCCAGGCACTGGTGCTGTTTTCCAATCACGTACCGACCCCCGATTTGCCCCGACGCTTGAACCGCCTGGCGATGAGTCTGGATTGTCCGGTGTTGCTGGCCGGTGATGCGTCCGATCTGGCTCAGGAAAGCCTGGCCGGGTCGTCGATCGGTTGCCTGGGGAGCGAAGGCCTGGTGATGCGCCAGCGACTGAAACAGTTTCTGGCGGGTAACCTGGATACTTGAAGTCAGAGATGCAGGGCGGGATGGGTCAAGCGATGCTGTTGCAGGATGTATTGGCGCAGGCGTTCGGTTTCATCCGTGTCATCCTGGCTCAACTGGTAGGCATAGAAGCCGTTCTCGGTTTCCTTCTCAAGCGTGCCGCGCAAGGCGATCCGCTCGTAACCTGATGGGCTGAACCACAAGGCGAAATGCTTCGGTGCCTTGGTCTTGTTGCGAACCTCCAGCAAAACCCCTTTGAACGACACTTCGTGCACCCACATCGTGCCTGGCTGACCCTTGGCGTTTTCCAGCGCCACCGGTTCTTCCAGTACCAATCGCCATGGCCGGACCAGTGGACCGTCCTCGTAGATACTCGGCACACCCAGACGCAGATGCAGCGCATGAAATTCGTCTTCCACCAGATGCAGTGGAAAGGTCATTTGCTGGTTTTCGAAATTGGCGTGAATAGTGACTTGCTCATGGGCGGCAAGGCGCGTGAGCAAGTCACGGATTTGCGAACCACCGTTGACGAGCAGGCTCGACGTCGCGTCCCGCACATTGAGTTGCGGGTTATGTTGCATTGTCTGGATGAAATCCAGCTCGTCCTGGGTCAGGAGCGCGTCACGTTGCATGGCTAGCTCGAAAGAAATATTTACAAAGTCATTGGTGATTGTAGTAAGTGACAACTAATTCGCTGATTTGTTTGTACCGTTCGTCGCTTTGAGTGCGGCAAGCTCGGCCTGGACTTCAGCCAATTGCGCTTCAAGCTGCGCTACCCGCTGCTGTGCCTTGACCTGTACGGTCACGTCTTTCTGTACACCGATAAAATAAACCTGTCCGTCGTTCGGGTTTTTCACCGTCGAAAGGGACAGCTCATTCCAGAACGGTGTGCCGTCCTTGCGATAGTTGCGCAAGATTTCCCGACACGATCCCTCGCTGTTCAACGCGCCACGAATCTTCGGTAGCGCATCCTGATCACGGTCGCCGGATTGCAGGAAACGGCAATCCTGGTAGAGGATTTCTTCGCTGGTATAACCGGTCAGGCGTTCGAACGCCGGGTTGACGTAAATCAGGATCTTGTCCTGATCACCTTCCTTTTCGGCAATCACGATGCCGTCGTTGGACGCGTTGATCGCCAGTTGCAGCAGTTTTGCGTTGATCATCGGTGAAACCCTTCCTTGTTGGTTTTCAGGGGGCGTTCTCAATTGAGAACACCTCTTAGGTATTCTAAAAGAACAATCCAGGCCGTGCTGTTAATATCCCGGTTTTTTACTCAGCTTCAGGATCAGATTGATGAAAGTCGCCATCATTTCCGGCTCGGTGTACGGCACGGCTGAAGAAGTCGCCCGGCATGCCGCCGGCATTTTGAAAGCCGCCGGTTTCGAAACCTGGCACAACCCGCGTGCAAGCCTGGCCGATGTCCAGGCCTTTGGCCCCGAAGCCTTTCTGGCCGTGACCTCGACCACCGGCATGGGTGAGTTACCGGATAACCTGCAGCCACTGTATTTCGCCATTCGTGACCAGCTGCCTGCCGCATGGCGTGGTTTGCCGGGGGCAGTGATCGGTCTGGGCGATGCGAGTTATGGCGATACGTTCTGCGGAGGTGGCGAGTTGATGCGGGAGTTGTTCGGTGAACTGGGCATCCGTGAAGTTCTGCCGATGCTGCGCCTGGACGCCAGTGAAAGCGTGACCCCGGAAGCGGACGCCGAGCCCTGGCTGGCGGAATTGGTGGTCGCTTTGCGCGGCTGATCGACCCCGCCAGACCTCGCTTCCATGGGGTTCGTCATGGTTCTGACGGGGCTGCGCAATGCACGCCCCGCACCTTCTCTGGCGGCGGCCATTTGACATGGATCCAAACTTCCTGACCCGCTGACTCCTACGGCCATCAAGCTGGCTGCCAACGCAACTACACGAACCCGAAGCGCTGACTAGACTCGGTAGTCATTGGAAACACTCCATAATAAAAACCGAGGTTCCTGACCGTGAGCGTAACCCCCCTCCAATCACCCCAGAGTGTCAAAGACCTGGTCAGCCCGGCCGAATGGCAGACCCGTGTCGACCTCGCGGCCTGTTATCGCCTGGTGGCCCAGCATGGCTGGGACGATCTGATTTTTACCCACATTTCCGCCAAGGTTCCGGGCACTGAAGATTTTCTCATCAACCCGTTCGGGCTGATGTTTCATGAAATCACCGCGTCGAGCCTGGTCAAGGTTGATCAGGCCGGCAACAAACTGATGGACAGCCCCTACGAGATCAACCCGGCCGGGTACACCATCCACAGTGCGGTGCATGAAGTCCGTCACGATGTCGTCTGCGTACTGCACACCCACACGGCGTCCGGTGTTGCGGTGTCAGCACAGAAACAGGGCGTGTTGCCGATCAGCCAGCAGTCGCTGTTCGTCCTTTCGAGCCTGGCGTATCACGCTTACGAAGGTGTTGCGCTTAACCACGAGGAAAAGGCTCGCTTGCAAGCCGACCTTGGCGAAAACAATTTCCTGATGCTGCACAACCATGGCCTACTGACCTGCGGTAGCAGCATCGCCGACACCTTCCTGATGATGTTCACCTTCCAGCGCGCCTGCGATATCCAGGTCATGGCGCAGACCGGCGGCGCGGACCTGATCGCCATCGACCCGCAGATTCTGGCGGGCGCCAAGGCGATGATCGCCGGCGTTACCAAAAGTGCTCAAGGCATGGGTGGCGCGCTGGCCTGGCCAGCGCTGCTGCGCAAACTCGATAAACAAGATCCGGGTTATAAACTCTAATGGCCCTCGCCGAGATCCCGCTGTGTATCTGGCGCAAGCGCGGCCAGTCATTTGTGTTCCGTGGCCAGACCATCCGTTACTGGACGGCCGGGCAGGGTGAACCGCTGTTGCTCATTCATGGCTTCCCGAGCGCCAGTTGGGACTGGCACTACCTGTGGCAGCCTCTGACCCAGCGCTATCGTGTGATTGCCTGCGACATGCTCGGTTTCGGCGACTCGGCCAAACCGGTGAACCACGAATACAGCCTGCTGGAACAGGCCGATCTGCAACAGGCGCTGCTGGATCATCTGAATATCGGGCAACCGGTGCACTTGCTGGCCCATGACTACGGCGACAGTGTGGCCCAGGAGCTGCTCGCCCGGCATTACGAGTCGCTGATCAATATCGCAAGCTGTGTGTTCCTCAATGGCGGGTTGTTTCCGGAAACCCATCGTCCGGTCTTGATGCAAAAATTGCTGCTCAGTCCCCTGGGCTGGATGATCGGCCGCGCGTTCAGTCGTGATGGTCTGGTGAAGAGTTTCCGCAAGATCTTCGGTCCACACACACGCCCCAGTGAAAGCGAGATGGATGATTTCTGGAGCCTGATCGAAAACAATCACGGCCCGCGCATCATGCATAAATTGATCGCCTACATTCCCGAGCGACGCGTACAGCGCGAGCGCTGGGTCGGCGCGATGCAGCGCGGCGAAGTGCCGCTGCGGGTGATTGATGGCGAGGTCGACCCGATCTCCGGCGCGCACATGGTCGCGCGTTACCGGGAGCTGATCCCCGACGCGGACGCGGTGTTGTTGAGCGACATCGGGCATTACCCGCAGATTGAAGCGCCGTGCCAAGTGCTTAAACACTACCTGGCGTTTCGCGACCAACTGATATCGCCGCTCAAGGTGGCCTGTTCCTGAAAAGATCGCAGCCTAAGGCAGCTCCTACATGAAGGATGCGGTGAACTGTAGGTGCCACCGAAGACTGCGATCTTTTAACAAACACTGAATTTCCGAAGTCATCATCCCCCAGCCTTATCGCGCACCATTCAGCCTCCACCCTATTCATTGTGACCCGCAGCGCCGTGCCTGAAACTGCCAGGCAATGTCCCTGGCCTGCTGGAGTCCCCCATGAATGAGTCTGTGCGCTTCGAAGATAAAGTCGTGATCATCACCGGTGCAGGTGGCGGCCTGGGACGGGCGCATGCACTGTTGTTCGCCAAACAGGGCGCCAAAGTGCTGGTCAACGACCTCGGCGGCTCAACGCAAGGCGAAGGCGCCAACGCTTCGGCGGCAGATCGCGTGGTCGCGGAAATCCGCGAGGCCGGCGGCACCGCCGTGGCCAACCACGACTCGGTCACCGACGGCGGCAAGCTTGTCCAGCATGCCCTCGACGCATTCGGTCGCGTCGATGTCGTGGTCAACAACGCCGGGATCCTGCGCGACAAGACCTTCCACAAAATGGACGATGCCGACTGGGACCTGGTTTACCGTGTTCACGTCGAAGGCGCCTACAAAGTGACCCGCGCCGCCTGGCCACACATGCGCGAGCAAAGCTACGGCCGGGTGATCTTCACCGCGTCCACGTCGGGCATCTACGGCAACTTCGGCCAGTCCAACTACGGCATGGCCAAACTCGGCCTTTACGGCCTGACCCGTACCCTGGCCATCGAAGGCCGCAAGAACAACATCCTGGTCAACGCCATCGCCCCCACCGGCGGCACCCGCATGACCGAAGGCCTGATCCCGCCGCAAGTGTTCGAACAACTCAAACCGGAACTGGTCAGCCCACTCGTGGTGTACCTGGCCAGCGAAAACTGCCAGGAGACTTCCGGCCTGTTCGAAGTTGGTGGCGGCTGGATGGGCAAGGTCCGCTGGGAACGCAGCCTCGGTGCGGGCTTCGACCCACGGGTCGGTTTCTCCCCGGAAGACGTGGCGGCGCACTGGCAGCAGATCTGTGATTTCGAGGGCGCGGCGCATCCGAAGGACAACATTGAGGCGCTGAAGGAAATGATGGGGAATTTGCAGAAGTATTCGTTGTAAAGGCTATGAGGCCCCCAAGTCGCCGGATGCGACTGGGGGCTTTATTTTTTTAGCTGTATTTGTTTTCTGTTACGAATTTCGGAGCTTTCCAATTAGGACCTTTAGTTGACAGTCCTTTTTCTCCTTTTGCTAGTACACCCTTTTCGAACAGGCGTGAATAGGCGAGTTGAAGTTCTCCGTGCCGGATGGCTTCGGGTTTGTAGCGACCTATCATCATGTCTAAATGAGGCGGTGCCTTGATCAATGCGAAGACTGTAACGATATCGTCCAGGGATTCATGGATTACAAGCTGCTCAATAATGCTCATTTCCACATCTCCTTCAGAAATTGTTGATAGTCGCGCTCATCTTGTTCCGCTGCAGCTGCTAATGCCTCCGGCGTGTAAAGCAGGGAAGGATCATCTTTCAATTTGAAGTCTTCCAATGTTGCAGTATGAACGTTATTCCACACAGGAGAGTCTGGGTCCGGCATTTCAGTATCTCCATAACCCAGAGCATTGAATCTTTCAAACTCTCTGATCTCATGAGTGTAGAAGCGTTTATCGGTGTCGGTCATCTCTAACTCTCCGCGGAGAATTCGGTCCAGCCGATCAATCATCACTTTATTGGCGTCGGATTGGGGGAATTTCGATGTGTGCAGTTTCACGATATTGACTCCTTCTTGTGAAGCGATGGCAGGCTCCCATTTCATATCCAAAATTGGCCCACCTGCTTGCTCAGGGGTGAAATCGCGGCCGCTGTGTTCCCCTTCGACGGTTGCTCCTTCGTACGGACTATTGAGTACTACATACTGAGGTGGAATCCCCGACTCGATCGGGAATACATAAATGAAACCACCAAAGCTATAAAGATCCAGCTCCGGATTTGGATCGATCCTCCCTTCGAGAGCGGTTGCGGTAGCGCCGGTGTAGGGGACAATGTCCGCTTCGGTCACCGGAAGAGCTGTTGACGCACTACCCGGTCTGACAATTGGCGTCCATGTCATGCCAGGGGATTGGGCGTGCGGACTCTCGGTTCTGTAGGCATTCAGAACGGGATCGTAGGTGGCCAGACGCACCGATACTTTGCGCGGTAGCTTGGTGCCGTTCGTGGCAGCTACGGCAAACTCTGTGGTGTTATCCACAGTCCGCGAGCCGATCGCGACCGGCAGTTCGATTTCCCCGTTGGCCTGGGCGATAGCATGCAGTTCGTTGGCGTCATATGACGCGAGGTCCGAGAGCGGAACGCTCAAGGCGTACGGCTCTTTGTTCTCCCGTAACGCGTAGTAAACCAGCGCTGCAACTCCAACAACGATCACCACGCCTGACGCAGTCCCGGCGGCTGTTGCCAACGCTGTAGTTGCCGCGACGGCTGCCGATTGCAGGGCAGTCCTGATTGCAAGGGTTGTCGCTGCATCGACTGCCAGCGTTCCAGCTGCAACGGTGAAAACCGGGCCGCTTGCCGCCGCCGCGCCCGATACGGGAAACGGGCGAATGCCTTTGGCGGCGTTCAGCGACTCCTTCGCCTCACGGAGTGCTCGCTCCTCCGCTTGCCGTTCCTTTTCCAGGCGAATTTGCTCGGATTGTCTTTGAGCCTCAGCCTCGGCTTCAAGTCGAGCCTGTTCGGCGGCCAATCGTTCTGCTTCTGCCAATGCTGCTAACCGAGCCTGCTCTTGAGCATTTGCTCGTGCTTCAGCTTTTGCCCTGATGCGTGTCTGTTCGGCGGCAATGCGTTGTGCTTCCTGTTCCGCTGCCAATCTCGCCTGTTCGGCTGCTGCCCACTGCTCTTGCGCTAGGGCATTGGCAAGCAGGTTCTGTACGTTTGCTTGTTGATTATTCAAGAGCTGGATTTGCTCTGTCAGCAGCTTCGCAGAGTACGCGGCCTTATAGGAGGCAACCCACTTTGAATAAGCGGGGCTTCGAGGAGTGACAGTCCCATCCAGAGATTGAGCTCTGGCCAGATAATCACCGATGGTTGAATTGAGTGGACTATGTCCATAGAAGTTGTTGGCAAGTACTGTTTCGCTGTGCAGTTGAACTGTCTTTTGCTGAATTAATACGTTTCTGACATTTAGTTCATGTTGATAAGCCTGTGATGCTGTAGCGACGGGTGCTGGGTGTTGTGCTCTTACATTGGCAAGATCAACCTCGGTTGATCTTGGTAAATCCTGTGATTTTGCCGCATATTCATTTTTTACGAATGCCTCAGCCGCTTTGATGTTGTCCCGGGTTTCGCGTCTGAGCCCCTCTGTGTTTGTTATGCCTGAGCCCATTCCGCCAGGTCGTGTCGGCGGAATGCTAAAACCACCACCTTTCGGATTCTGTCCAGGTTTTGGTTGTTTCCCGACATAAGTTGTATCTAGTTCAATGTATCCGCGCTCTCCGCGGATATCAGTTGCTGGTATGTGATGCGGGGGACCTTGTTTTTCTGACATGGATTCTCTTCCGTGAATGTAATTAATCGGTGCTGCCGAATAAGGTTACTTCAGGAAGCTTTAGGCTGGGTCTGATGCTGTTGTGAGTAGTTATTTATAGAAGTTGACGGAAATTTCATGAGATCAGGTATATGAACGGGATTGCCCTGCGAATTAAAAGATATTTCTTATACAGTTACATGAAATGTCTTGTAGGACCTTTTTTAAACATCAGGTGAAACAGACTGGCGCCACAAAACCCCCGCCCATAAAAAAAGGCCGCTGCAAACGCAGCGGCCAAAGCAAGACGTTGGATCCAGGAGCTACAAATCAACGTCGGTGTACGCGGGGCGATGACTCGAAACCTTCAAATCATCTGAGATCTGTCGCAATAGCGTAGACGAATTACACGCTTTTGCTTCGCGCTTTCAGGCTGTTTACCGTGAAAGCCTGATCAGAATAAGTCTTTGCCGACAAAGGAAAAATAGCGATTCCGGACATGCACTGTTACGGGGCGCGCAACAGTTGAATGTTCTACCCGGCATCGACATCCCCTGGCGTATGCGTGTGGCTGATGGCGTCCCATCCAGCCGATCCATGCTCCGCGCAATACCGCGTCCCATGCAGCCAGTCATCCTTTGGAGGTACACCACGAATACCTCCTTGGTGCGCTTATCGACCCCGGCAGGCGGCAGTAGGGTGAGGCCTTCTGTCACTCACCGGGGAAGACGCATGACAAAAACAACAATGCGCGCCATCTTCACACCGCAGGCGCTGGCCGCTGCGGTTGCCTTGGGTTGCTGTGCCCAGGCGCAGGCTGTTTCTTTCAACATCGGGGAAATCGAGGGGACGTTCGACTCTTCGTTGTCGGTCGGTGCAAGTTGGGGCATGCGTGATGCCGACGATGCGTTGGTGGGCACCGTCAACGGTGGCAGCGGGCAGGCTTCGACCGGTGACGACGGGCGTCAGAACTTTGGAAAGGGCGAAACCTTCTCGAAGATTTTCAAGGGCATTCACGACCTCGAACTGAAGTATGGCGACACCGGTGTATTTGTCCGTGGCAAGTACTGGTACGACTTTGAGCTGAAGGACGAAGACCGGCCGTTCAAGCCGATCAGTGATCACAATCGCAAGGAAGGCGCCAAGTCCTCCGGCGGGCAGATTCTCGATGCGTTTGTCTATCACAATTACTCGATCGGCGAATTGCCGGGCACGGTGCGTGCGGGCAAGCAGGTGGTCAGCTGGGGCGAAAGTACCTTCATCGGCAACTCGATCAACAGCATCAACCCGGTCGACGTTTCAGCGTTTCGCCGTCCCGGTGCCGAGATCAAGGAAGGTCTGATTCCGGTCAACATGCTGTTCGCGTCACAGGGTCTGACGGACAAGCTGACGGTCGAAGGCTTCTATCAACTGGAGTGGGACCAGACTGTCGTCGACAACTGCGGCACCTTCTTCGGCGTCGATGTGGTGGCGGACGGATGCGACAAGGGCTACACCGTCGCCAGCCCGGCCATTGCGCCGTTGCAACCGATTGCCGCGGCCTTTGGCCAGGGTTTCGAGGTCACCCGGGAAGGGGTGGTCGTTCCTCGCGGTCAGGACCGCGATGCCCGGGATTCGGGGCAATGGGGTACGGCGCTGCGCTGGTTGGGGGATGACACCGAGTACGGTCTGTACTTCATGAATTATCACAGCCGCACACCCAATGTCGGAACGACGACGGCAGGCCTCTCCACGCTCGCGAGCATTCCGGGGATCGTTGCGACCGCCAACCGTATCGCGCCCGGCAGCGGCTCGGGCCTGGCGCAAAGCGTGATGCTCGGGCGCGGTCAGTACTACCTCGAATACCCGGAAGACATTCGCCTCTACGGTGCGAGTTTCTCCACCACCTTGCCCACCGGCACGGCGTGGACCGGCGAGATCAGCTATCGCCCCAACGCACCGGTGCAGGTCAACACCAACGACCTGACCCTGGCGATGCTCAACCCGATTGCCGGCGGCGCCGCTTCACCGATCGCAACCACCCCTGGCGCCGACAACAAAGGCTATCGGCGCAAGGAAGTGACGCAGATCCAGAGCACCCTGACGCACTTTGTCGATCAGATCGCGGGCGCGGATCGCCTGACACTGGTAGGCGAAGCGGCGGTGATGCATGTCGGTGGCCTGGAGGCCCGGAGCAAGCTGCGTTATGGCCGCGACTCGGTGTACGGCCAGTATGGTTTCGGCGGCGATACCGATGGTTTCGTGACCTCGACTTCGTGGGGTTATCGCGCCCGGGCGATCCTCGATTACAACAACGTGATCGCCGGGATCAACTTCCGGCCCAACTTGTCGTGGTCCCACGATGTCGCCGGGTACGGCCCCAACGGGCTGTTCAACGAAGGTGCCAAGGCCGTCAGCCTCGGCGTCGATGCGGACTACCGCAACACCTACACCGCAAGCCTCAGTTACACCGACTTCTTCGGTGGTGACTACAACGTGCTCGAAGACCGCGACTTCGTGGCATTGAGCTTTGGCGTGAACTTCTGATCTGACTGAGAAGGATGATTTCCATGCGCAAGATGATTCTGCAATTCGGCACCGTCCTGGCCCTGAGTCTGCTGGCCGTCAACGTGATGGCAGCGGTGTCACCGGAAGAAGCGAACAAACTGGGCACCAGCCTCACACCGCTGGGTGCCGAGAAGGCCGGCAACGCCGACGGCTCGATCCCGCCGTGGACCGGCGGCATTCCGAAAAACGCCGGCGCGGTGGACAGCAAGGGCTTCCTGGCTGATCCGTTCGCCAATGAAAAACCGCTGTTCATCATCACGGCGGCAACGGTGGACAAGTACAAGGACAAGCTCTCGGACGGGCAGATCGCGATGTTCAAGCGCTACCCCGAGACTTACAAGATTCCGGTGTATCCGAGCCACCGCACCGCGGCGCTGCCGCCGGAAATCTACGAATCGGCCAAGCGTAGCGCGTTGAACGTCATTCCCACCAACGACGGTAACGGTCTGGCCAATTTCACCGGCAATCGCTACTACGCCTTTCCGATCCCGAAGAACGGCGTTGAAGTGATCTGGAACCACGTCACCCGCTATCACGGCGGCAATCTGCGTCGCACCATTACCCAGGCAACGCCGCAGTCCAATGGCGATTTTACCGTCATCCGCTTCAAGGACGAGGTGGCCGTGCCGTCGTTGCTGGGGGATCTGAAACCGGGCAGTGATGACAACGTACTCAACTATTTCAAACAGGAGGTGACGGCACCGGCGCGGCTGGCGGGCAACGTGCTGCTGGTTCACGAGACCCTCGACCAGGTCACGGAACCGCGCAAGGCCTGGATCTACAACGCCGGCCAGCGCCGAGTGCGGCGTGCACCGCAAGTGGCCTATGACGGCGTGGGCACTTCGTCCGACGGCCTGCGCACCACCGACAACTTCGACATGTTCTCCGGTGCGCCGGACCGCTACGACTGGAAGCTGATCGGCAAGAAAGAAATGTACATCCCGTACAACAGCTACAAGCTCGATTCGCCGAACCTGAAATACACCGATGTGATCAAGGCCGGCCATATCAACCAGGACCTGACCCGCTATGAATTGCACCGGGTCTGGGAGGTCGTCGCGACGGTCAAGCCCAACGAGCGGCATGTGTACGCCAAGCGTCACATGTACCTCGACGAAGACACCTGGCAGGTGGCGCTGGCCGATCACTATGACGGTCGCGGCCAGCTCTGGCGTGTGGCCGAAGGGCATGCGCAGTTCTACTACGATCATCAGGTGCCGGCCTATACGGTCGAGGCACTGTATGACCTGATTGCCGGTCGCTACATCGCGCTGGGGATGAAAAACGAAGAGAAGCGCAGCTTCGAATTCAACATCGCGGCCAAAGCCGGGGACTACACGCCGGCAGCCCTGCGGAGCACGGGGGTGAGGTAATCGTCCTACAGGCTCCTACACAAAAAGGTGACCTCGTGGTCACCTTTTTTATGGCTGCAAATCAACCTGCTGAATACTTCTTCAACAAGCGCTCGGGAGGGGGCTAGGGTGGCGCCACAACTATAAAAAGGCGCACCACTATGACTGCCATGACGACGTGTCTGGACCGTCCTGGACTTCTGCCTCGCTTGTGTTCCCATCACCTGTCCCGCGAACGCTTGGTCGAGCCATTGCTGGCCTCCACGGCACGGGTGAAATTGCTCTGTGCACCGGCGGGCAGCGGCAAGAGTGCGCTGCTCACAGAGTGCCTGTTGCGGGCGTCGGGACATTGTCGGGTGTATTGGTTGCCGTTGGCGGGCGAGTCGTTGAGTGTTGCCGATTTCCGGCAGCGGCTGGCGCATGCGCTGGGACTGGCTGCGTCGGATGAGATTGCATTACTGGAGCACCTGGCCCGGTTGCAAACGCCGACCTGGCTGTTTATCGATGATTATTGCCGCGCCCCCAATCCTGAGCTCGATCGCCTGCTTGACCGTTTACTGGCTGTCAGAAGCCCGTCATTGAGTTGGTGGCTGGGCTCGCGTCGACGGCCATCCTGCAACTGGCCACGCTTGTTGCTCGATGATGAGTTGTACGAGTACGACGGGCAGGCGCTGGCGTTTACCGAGCAAGACGTCGAACAATTGCTCGGCCATGTAGAACCTTCACGGGCGAGCGGCGTCGCCAGAAGAATCATCCAGCGCAGTGGCGGTTGGTGTGCCGGCGTGCGCATTGCCCTCCTCGATGGCTGTCAGTGGGCCGCCGGGCAGGACAAGCAGGAACGCTCGGCGACGCTGCTTGATTACTTGCAACACGAACTGTTCAACACGCTGCCCCCGGAGCTGGTTGAAGCCTGGCAGGTGCTGGCCCATTTGCCGCGATTCAATGCCGGACTTTGCGAGCATCTGTTCGGTGCGGGTGAAGGCGCAAAGGGGTTGCAGACCTTGCAGGACATGGGGTGTTTCATTGAGCCCTGGGAAGACTCCGCCGACTGGTTGCGCGTCTTCGTGCCACTGGCCCGGGCCATGCGTGACGAGCAGGGTTCGGCCGGTCGCTCCTGGCATCGGCGTGCGTGCCAGTGGTTCTGCGCCGAGGAGGATTGGCAGGGGGCATTCGAGCAGGCGTTGTTGGCCGAGGAGTTCGAAGCCGCGGTCAGTTTGTTGCAGCATTTCAGCTTCGAGCATTTGTTCCGTTGCGAGAATGTGCGCCTGCTGCTGAATCTGCATGAGCACCAGGGGCAGGAGTTGACCCTCGGGTCGCCGCAATTGGTCGGTCTGATCACGGCGGCACTGTTGTTTGCCGGACGTTTCGACCAGGCGGCGCTGTGCATCGAACAAATGGGGCGCTTCGCACCGCAACCGACGGCCGCCCTGCAGCGGCAACTGTTGGCACGCTGGCAGGCACAACAAGGCTGGTTGCTGCATTTGCAGGGGCGCATGACGGCGGCTCGCGGGCACTTTGCCGATGCGCTGGCCGAGTTGGCAACGGACGCCTGGCCGGCCCGCTTGTTGTGCCTGTCCGGGTTGACTCAACAGGCGCTGCTCAATGGTGAACTCGATGCCGCGCAGGCCCTGAACCGGGAGGCGCTGTGCCTGGCGCGGGCGCAAGGTTCGTTGCTGTTCGAAGGGTTGCTCGAACTCGATCACGCGCAGTTGCTGGAACTGCGCGGCGCTCCCCGACGCGCCGAGAGCCTGCTGGCCGATGTACATGAAATGTTGTGTCGACAGGCTGACCGTCCAACGCCGCTGCTGGGGCGAATCGCCTTGCGTCGCGGGCGTCTGGCGCTCTGCCAGGGGCAGGACGAAATGGCCGCCGAGTTCTTCAACAGCGGTCTTCAGGACTGCCTGCACAGCCAGGACAAACGCGCGTTGTATGGTTTTCTCGGGCAGGCCCAGGTGGCGGCCAATCAGCGGAATTACGCCCACGCCTTTGACCGCTTGCGCGAGGCCGAGCGCTTGATGCAGCAGCGGCAGATTCCCGACACGGTGTATCGCGGTGTTCTATTGCAAATCAGCAGTCACTTCTGGTTGCAGCAAGGTCGACCGCAATTGGCCCATGAAACCTTGACCCGCGTGGCGCGCCACTACCGTGGGGCCGATGCACGACAGGCGCCCCCGGCCACGGTGGGGCTGATTGCGCGGGTCGAGTACTTGCTGGTACTCGCCGAAACCCATCTGCACCAGGCTACACAACCACTGGAGCAGCTCAAGGCTTTGCTCGACCACGCGCAACAGCATGGGATGCTGGCGCTGGAAACGGAATTGCAGTTTGCAATCTGCGAAGTGGCGGACCTGATCGGCGAGCCTGATAAGGCGAAGTCGGCGTTGCAGGCGGGGCTGGAATTGGTCAGGCGCTGCCATTTGCAGCAGGCCTTGAGCGAACTGCGGTTGCGTCAGCCGGCATTGCTCAGTCGCCTGGGCGCGGACGACGAGCCGGTGGCGACCCTGGATGCCAATCCGTTGAGCGGGCGAGAGCTGGAGGTGCTCAGCCTGATCGCCCAAGGCAACTCCAATCAACAGATCGCCGAGCAGTTGTTTATCTCATTGCACACGGTGAAAACCCATGCACGGCGCATTCACAGCAAGCTGGGCGTGGAGCGCCGGACTCAAGCCGTGGCCACGGCGAAGAAGCTGGGCTTGATTGCGCAAGGTTGACGCATTCCCCCTACAGGAGATTGCGTGGAACCTGAGAATTGCCGGTGGTCGGCTCATGCCCCATGCGCCAACTCACCGCGCGCGCCGCTGCCAGCAAACGTTGCGCTGCCGGACCATCTTCGTCGGCCTGAAACAGGGATGTCGGGCCAACCACCGTCAATACCGCCACCACATTGCCCATCGCGTTGAACACCGGCGCCGACAAGGCATCGACACCGGGCATCAGCAAACCATGCACATGGTGCAGGCCGCGTGCGCGGATCTGCTCGCACATGGCGGCATAGGCCTGATCGTCTGCCAAGGCGTGGGCGGTCTGGGCTTGCAGTTCCTGCTCACGCAGCTCGATGGTTTCCCTTTTGGGCAGATAGGCGCCAAACACCAGACCTGTGGAAGAACTGAGCAAAGGCAACACCGAGCCCAATTGGGTCACTACCGTCACCGCTCGCACCGCCGGCTCGATGTGCACCACGGTCGCGCCCTGATTGCCCCACACCGCCAGAAAACAGGTTTCGTTCAAGTCGTCGCGCAGTTCGGCCAAGGGCAGGGCGGCCACTTTCAGCACGTCCATACTGTTGAGTGCCGCCAACCCGACACGCAAGGCTTCACGACCCAGCCCGTAATGGTTGGTCGCTGGATTCTGTTCGGCGAAGCCGCTGGCGATCAGTGCCTGCAAATAGCGGTGGACCTTGCTTGCTGGCATTTGCACGTGTTCGGCCAGGCGCGAGAGTGATGTCGAGGGCGACAACTCGGCCAATGCCTTGAGAATGTCGGTACCCACCTCGGCGGAGCGGACTTTCTGTTTGCCGTTGCTGTCGCTGGCGGGCTTTTGCATGGTGGCGCCGTCTTTCAAGGGATGAGTTCCGGGGATGAATGGGCGTCTTTATAGCTTGACGGTCAATACCAATCAAATTACGTTATTCGTAATTGGATTACGATAAAAACAACTTTGGCGTGCCCAGACCTCTTCCGCAGAGCGTCAGGCCACGACCCACTCCCTGTTCAGGAGGCTCCATGAACCTCGATTCATCGACGCCAGCACTGGCTTATCAGTCAGGCTTCGGCAACGAATTCAGCAGCGAAGCGTTGCCCGGTGCGTTGCCGGTCGGCCAGAACTCGCCACAGAAAGCCCCTTACGGCCTCTACACCGAACTGTTTTCCGGCACCGCGTTCACCATGGCCCGCAGCGAAGCGCGACGGACCTGGATGTACCGTATCCAGCCGTCGGCCAATCATCCGGCATTCGTCAAACTCGATCGGCAACTGGCTGGCGGGCCACTGGGTGAAGTAACCCCCAATCGCCTACGCTGGAATGCCCTGGATATTCCCGCCGAGCCGACCGATTTCATTGATGGCCTGGTGAGCATGGCCGCCAACTCCGGCGCGGATAAACCGGCCGGGATCAGCATCTTGCAGTACCGCGCCAATCGGTCCATGGAGCGAGTGTTCTTCAACGCCGACGGCGAAATGCTGCTGGTGCCGCAACTGGGGCGACTGCGGATTGCCACCGAACTCGGCGTGCTGGAACTGGAGCCGCTGGAAATCGCCGTACTGCCACGGGGTTTGAAATTCCGCGTCGAGTTGCTTGACCCGCAAGCCCGCGGCTACATCGCCGAGAACCATGGTGCGCCCTTGCGCCTGCCAGATCTTGGGCCGATCGGCAGCAACGGCCTGGCCAACCCACGGGACTTCCTCACCCCGGTTGCCCATTACGAACACCTCACGCAACCAACCACCCTGGTGCAGAAGTTCCTCGGCCAGTTGTGGGGCACCGAGCTCGATCATTCGCCGCTGAACGTGGTCGCCTGGCATGGCAACAACGTGCCATACAAATACGACCTGCGCCGTTTCAACACCATCGGCACCGTCAGTTTCGATCACCCGGACCCGTCGATCTTCACCGTGTTGACTTCGCCGACCAGCGTCCACGGTCTGGCCAACCTCGATTTCGTGATCTTCCCGCCACGCTGGATGGTTGCCGAGAACACCTTCCGTCCGCCGTGGTTCCACCGCAACCTGATGAACGAATTCATGGGCCTGATCCAGGGCGAGTACGACGCCAAGGCCGAAGGCTTCGTCCCCGGCGGCGCGTCGCTGCACAGCTGCATGAGTGCGCACGGGCCTGACGGCGAAACCTGCACCAAGGCGATCAACGCGGACCTCAAACCGGCGAAAATCGACAACACCATGGCCTTCATGTTCGAGACCAGCCAGGTGCTGCGCCCGAGCCGATTCGCCCTCGATTGCCCGCAACTGCAAACCAACTACGACGCTTGCTGGGCCACGTTGCCCGCCACTTTCGACCCAACCCGGAGATAACCCATGACGCAGACTTCCATCACTCGCAGCTGGGTTGCTTCCGCCAACGGCCATGCGGATTTCCCGCTGCAAAACCTGCCACTGGGCGTGTTCAGTGTGAAAGGTTCGGCACCGCGCAGCGGCGTGGCCATTGGCGAACATATTTTCGATCTGCAGGCCGCACTCGATGCCGGTCTGTTTGACGGAGCAGCAAAAAACGCCGTCGAAGCCACCCGTGGCGGTCAGTTGAATGCGTTCTTCGAACTGGGCCGCGAAGCTCGTTTAGCCCTGCGTGAGCGTCTGCTGGAATTGTTGAGCGAAGGCAGCACCCTGCACGGCAAGATCGAGGCCCAAGGTGCGAAATTGCTGCCACTGGCGGCGGATTGCGAGATGCACCTGCCGGCGAAAATCAACGACTACACCGACTTCTACGTCGGCATCGAACACGCGCAGAACGTTGGCAAGCTGTTCCGTCCGGACAACCCCTTGCTGCCGAACTACAAGTACGTGCCGATCGGCTACCACGGCCGCGCCTCGACCATTCGCCCGTCCGGTACCGATGTGCGTCGTCCTAAAGGCCAGACCTTGCCGGCCGGCCAGACCGAGCCGACCTTTGGTCCGTGCGCGCGCCTGGACTATGAGCTGGAGCTAGGCATCTGGATCGGCCGGGGCAATGACATGGGCGACTCGATCGCCATTGGCGACGCCGCCGATCACATCGCCGGTTTCTGCCTGCTCAACGACTGGTCGGCGCGGGACATCCAGGCCTGGGAATACCAGCCGCTGGGTCCGTTCCTGTCGAAGAGTTTCATCACCAGCATTTCGCCGTGGGTGGTGACTGCCGAAGCGCTGGAGCCATTCCGTCGCGCCCAACCTGCGCGCCCGGAAGGTGATCCACAGCCGCTGCCGTACCTGTTCGATAAACGTGATCAGGCCGCCGGTGCCTTCGATATCGAACTGGAAGTGCTGCTGCTGACCGAAGCCATGCGCGAGCAGAACCTGCCGGCCCATCGCCTGACCCTGAGCAACTCGAAACACATGTACTGGACCGTGGCACAAATGGTCGCGCACCACAGCGTCAACGGCTGCCAGTTGCAGGCCGGCGACCTGTTCGGCTCGGGTACCTTGTCGGGGCCGGAAAACGGTCAGTTCGGCAGCCTGCTGGAAATCACCGAGGGCGGTAAAAAGCCGATCGAACTGGCTTCGGGCGAGGTGCGCAAGTTCCTTGAAGACGGCGACGAAATCATCCTGCGTGGCCGTTGCAGCCGCGAGGGCTTTGCCTCCATCGGCTTCGGCGAGTGCCGTGGCAAAGTGCTGCCGGCGCGCTAAGGGGAGCGGGTCATGGAACTCTATACCTACTACCGTTCGACCTCGTCCTATCGGGTGCGTATCGCACTGGCATTGAAGGACCTGGATTACCATGCACTGCCGGTCAACCTGATCGCGCCGCCCGGTGGCGAACATCGCCAGCCGCCGTATCTTGGCATCAACCCGCAAGGCCGCGTGCCGGCCTTGCGCACCGATGAAGGCGAGCTACTGATCCAGTCACCGGCGATCATCGAGTACCTGGAAGAGCGTTATCCACAGGTGCCGCTGCTGTCCAAAGACCTCGCTGCCCGCGCCCATGAGCGCGGTGTGGCGGCGTTGATCGGCTGCGATGTGCATCCGCTGCACAACGTCAGCGTGCTCAACCGACTGCGACAGTTGGGGCACGATGAAACGCAGGTTGGGGAGTGGATCTGCCACTGGATCAGTCAGGGACTGGCTGCCGTGGAACAGTTGATCGGTGACGATGGTTTCTGCTTTGGTCCGCAACCCGGCCTGGCGGACGTGTACCTGATTCCGCAGCTGTACGCGGCCGAGCGCTTCAACGTTTCCCTGCAAGCCTGGCCGCGAATTCGTCGCGTGGCGACACTGGCGGCCACACATCCGGCGTTCATCAAGGCGCATCCGGCTAACCAGCCGGACACTCCATAACGCGTCACGCAGGATCCTGTGGGAGCTGTGTTCAATGGACGATGGAATTGGGCGGCAGATGCCCCAGCCGTTCCGTCAGGCGAATTCGCTGGATCGGGTCGTCGCTGAGCAACAGGGCATGCTCCAGGTCGAAGCGTTCGGCGTTGGGGCAATCCAGCCGCTGGTAGAGACTGGCTCGGGCCAGGTAGTCGGCGGCGGTGCCGTTGCCCAGTTCCAGCACTCGCTCGGCATCGACCAGGGCACCGATGTAATCGTCGTTGGAAAGGTGCAACTGGCGCAGGTTGCGCGACAGTCGTTGCAGCATCTGCACGGGCTCGGCGGTGACCAGGTGTTCGGCGCTGAGCTTCATGTTCGGGCCGTACTGGCGTTGCAGTAGTTCCCGGCAATCGTTGGGGTAGAGGCGACGGCCGCCGCACGGATCGAGCAGGTGATCGGCACCCGGTACGCGCAGTAGAAAATGGCCGGGGAAGTTGACGCCGACCAGAGGGATTTCCAGGCCCCTGGCCAATTCCAGCGCAATAAGCCCCAGGGCCAGGGGTTGCCCACGCCGGCGTTGCAGCACGCGATTGAGCAGCGCCACTTGCGGACGCAAGGGGGTAAAGTCGTCCTGGGCGAATCCCAGGTCATTCATGCGCCGCAGCAGTGGCTGCGCCAGTTCGCTCACCGGCAACATAGGCAGACTGCCACTGATTCGTTGTTGCAGCGTCTTGAAATCCAAGAGCAGCGATTCGGGATTCACCTCGCTGTCATGTTCGGCGGCAATCCATAGCGCCGCTTCGAACAGCGCGGGCGGTGAACGTTGCAGACAGGCGAAAAACGATTGGCGCGGGGTCATCAAAATCTCCGGGCAATGCCTCGTTTTAGCCCCGTCTGTGCCATTCGTCCAGTGCTGCACAAGGGTGCTCAGCGGTTATTTCCGAATGTCTGAATGGGCGCTTCGGTTATTCCGGTGCGCTTCTGCAATTTTTGTGCGCAAGCCTATACTGGCGACTACAAGAAGTGATTCGGGAGCCCTACGATGTTCGCTCTCATGCAAAGCACTCGCCTTGAATCGCTACATCTTAGCGTCGACCCGGCCACCGGGCTGAAGGCGGTCATTGCCATTCATAACAGTCGCCTGGGGCCTGCCCTGGGTGGTTGTCGTTACCTTGCCTACCCCAGCGACGAGTCAGCGGTCGAGGATGCCGTGCGCCTGGCCCAAGGCATGAGTTACAAGGCTGCACTGGCCGGCCTGGCCCAGGGCGGCGGCGTGGCGGTCATCGTTCGTCCCGTTCACGTGGCCAATCGCGCCGCGCTGTTCGAAGCCTTCGGGCGCTGCATCAATCAGCTCGACGGGCGCTACATCACTGCCATCGACAGCGGCACTTCGGTGGCCGACATGGATTGCATCGCCCAACAGACCCAGCACGTCACCAGCACCACTTCAGCGGGCGACCCGGCACCCCACGCCGCAATGGGCGTGTTCACCGGCATTCGCGCCACCGCCATGGCGCGGTTGGGCAGCGACAATCTCGAAGGCTTGCGCGTGGCCATTCAAGGCTTGGGCAACGTTGGTTTTGCGCTGGCGGAACAACTGCATGCCGCGGGTGCCGAACTGCTGGTCAGCGACATCGACCATGGCAAAGTGCAACTGGCCATGGAACAACTCGGCGCTCACCCGATTGCCAACGATGCGCTGCTTAGCACACCTTGCGACATTCTTGCGCCGTGTGGGCTGGGCGGCGTACTCAACAGTCATAGCGTGACGCAACTGCGCTGCTCGGCGGTGGCGGGGTCGGCGAACAACCAGCTGACCCATCTGGACGTTGCCGATCAGCTGGAACGGCGCGGCATTTTGTATGCGCCGGATTACGTGATCAATGCCGGCGGGCTGATCTATGTTTCACTCAAACACCGGGGTGAAGAGCTGGCGACCATCACCGCGCACCTGTCGAAAATCAGCTCGCGACTGACCGAAGTGTTTGCCCATGCCCAAGCGGAGAAACGTTCGCCGGCGCGGGTGGCGGATGAGTTGGCGGAAAAGGTTTTGTACCGATAGAAAGATCTTTTGATTTTGAACATGAAAAAGGCCCTGAGCCATTCGACTCAGGGCCTGTTCAATTCGGGCGTTGCCTATTTTGCTGCTTTGGCGGCCTTGGCTGGCTTGGCCGGGGCAACCGGCTCAACGACTGCCTCTTCAACGGGAGCCGCCACTTCAACCGGTTGCGCGACTTCAACAGGCGCGGTGAGCAACTCGGACAAGGCGTCCGGCTGGCTTTTGAACGCCTTGGCAAACACATCGCGATTTTTCGCCATGTAGATCCCGGCTTCTTCCACTTGCTGTTCGGTCAGGGACGGAACGGCTTTGTGCAACACTTCAGCCAGCAACTCGGCCAGCTCGAGCATTTTGTCATGACGGTCAGCTTCGGCTTTATCCATGAACAAGCGCTCCAGATCTCGGCTGCTGCGGTATACCACTTCGACGGCCATTCACCACCTCACATGCCTTCACATTTGGTTGTCTGATTCGACTACTGTATTTATATACAGCGAAAAGGATAAGCGAATCGCTGGGGTTTGGGTAGTGGCTTTTTAATGTAGACCGGTTTTGGGGTTTGTCATCGGGATCGAGTCGCCCCAATCGCGGGCAAGCCCGGCTCCCACAGATTTTGTGTCGGCCAATAAAGGTGCGACCAAACGCCACGGAGCGCAACCCGCGTCGGCTCGCCATGATGGCGTGGCCCTGTTTCTGCATAAAAGCTTCTGCATAAAAGCTTCTGCATAAAACAGCTTCTGCGTAGAACAGCTTCTGCGTAGAACAAACGTAAAGTCCAACCCGCATTATCCGGTCGAGCCGACCTAAGGAAGCATCATCGTGAAAATCAACTGGGCCGAAAACCTGCGCCAGAGCGTGCATGAACTGGCGGAGTCCCTGGGCAACCTGTTCGTCGAGACCTTTCACTACCTGGCGCTGTTCGCCATCGGTGCCGTAACCGCGTGGGCGGCGGTGATGGAATTTCTCGGGATGATCGAAGAAGGACACATCAAGATCGATGACATCTTGCTGCTGTTCATCTACCTCGAACTGGGGGCCATGGTCGGGATTTACTTCAAGACCAACCACATGCCGGTGCGCTTCCTGATCTACGTGGCGATCACCGCGCTGACTCGCCTGCTGATTTCCAACGTGTCGCACCACAACCCGCCGGACCTGGGGATCATTTACCTGTGCGGCGGGATTCTGCTGCTGGCGTTTGCGATTCTGGTGGTGCGTTACGCTTCGTCGCAATTTCCATCGGTGAAAATTGAAAACCCGCATCGCAAGATCGGTACGGGTTCCAGTGAACATCCGGAAGTGGAAAAGGGTGAGATTTAAAGGCCCATGGCAGGTCGGGGCCGGCCTTTGGCCGTTGGTGGCGGCAGGTTGGGTGTGCCGCCATCGATCATGGCTTCGAGGATCGCCACTGCGCTGTGGCCTTGTTCGATGGCAATACCGAACTGAATGCTTTGCACCAGGCGTTTGAGGCGCTCGGGGTCGTTGCGTTGTTCGGCGCTGATCATGCGTTTTGCGACGACGTGACCGCAGTTGGACAGGGTCAGCATGATGCTGCCGTCCAGACCCTGAATGCTCAGGTTGATCTGATAGTCCGCCGCAAAGGCATCGGTAATGAGCTGAAAGGGGTTGTCCATGATGCGTCACCGCCTGATTGAACGTGCAGTTGTTGACTGGTCGAGATCGGGATTAGTTCGCAACACCAGACCATCGGCCATTCCATAGCCATTTCGCCATCAATGCTTGCAACAGGGATGTAGCAAGGGGCATGCCGGATGGATTGTCGGACAATCATGGTGGCCGCGCAGAAACTAATGTGGGAGCGAGCCTGCTCGCGATGACGGCTGCACAGTCAACATTTGTGTTGTCTGACAGTCTGCTATCGCGAGCAGGCTTGCTCCCACAAAGTTTGCATCCGCCTTCTGTTTGTCTGCCCGTTTCAGGGCAATAAATCTCGACGTGCCTCTAAAGCGATCAGCATTCCACCCAGTTCACCGCCAGACCACCCCGTGACGTTTCCTTGTATTTGTCGTGCATATCGGCGCCGGTATCACGCATGGTGCGGATCACCCGGTCCAGGGAAATGAAGTGTTTGCCGTCGCCGCGCAGGGCCATTTGCGTGGCATTGATTGCCTTCACCGCGGCAATCGCGTTGCGCTCGATGCAGGGCACTTGCACCAGACCGCCCACCGGGTCGCAGGTCAGGCCGAGGTTGTGTTCCAGGCCGATTTCGGCGGCGTTTTCCAGTTGCTCCGGAGTGGCACCCAGCACCTCCGCCAGACCGGCGGCGGCCATGGCGCAGGCCGAGCCGACTTCGCCCTGGCAGCCGACTTCGGCACCGGAGATCGAAGCGTTTTTCTTGCAGAGGATGCCGACGGCCGCCGCGCCCAGAAAGAACGCCACCACGTCGTCGTCCGACGCATCCGGATTGAATTTCATGTAGTAGTGCAGCACTGCCGGAATGATCCCCGCCGCGCCATTGGTCGGGGCCGTGACCATGCGTCCGCCGGCGGCGTTTTCTTCGTTTACCGCGAGGGCAAACAGGTTGACCCATTCCATTGCCGAGAGGGTCGAAGTGATGACGTTCGGTTTGCCGATTTCCAGCAGGCTACGGTGCAATTTCGCCGCGCGACGCGGAACATTCAGGCCGCCGGGCAGAATGCCTTCGTGGTGCAAGCCTTGCTCGACGCACTCGCGCATCACCGACCAGATGTGCAGCAGGCCCTCACGGATTTGTTCGTCGCTGCGCCAGGCCCGTTCGTTGGCCATCATCAACTCGGAAATCCGCAGGCCGTGCTGGTTGCACAACTGAAGCAATTCGACGGCGCTGGAAAAGTCGTACGGCAACACTACGTCGCTGGCGGGGGCTATGCCTGATTCGGCTTCGGCCGCTTCGATGATGAATCCGCCGCCGATCGAGTAGTAGGTTTGTTCGAACAACTCGCCGGTTTCGCCGAAGGCTGTCAGAGCCATGGCGTTGGGGTGGTAGGGCAGGCTTTCGTCGAGCAGCAGGAGATCGCGCGACCAGTCAAAGGCGATGGTCGCCTGGCCTGCCAGGGACAATTCGGCAGTTTCTCGCAGGGTGTGGATTCGGCTGTCGATGGTGGTGGGGTCGATACGGTCCGGCCATTCCCCCATCAAGCCCATGATACAAGCGCGGTCGGTAGCGTGACCGACACCGGTCGCTGACAGGGAGCCGTAAAGTCGGATTTCCACTCGCCGCACGTCAGGCAGCAAACCTTGATCGACCAGCGCCTGGGCGAAGGTCGCCGCCGCGCGCATCGGACCGACGGTATGGGAGCTGGACGGACCGATGCCGACTTTGAAGAGATCAAAAACACTGATAGCCATGCTAAAGCCTATTCCTGCAATGGAAGATGAATCGCTGCCATTTTTGTAGGACAAGCGCACTTTCAGCGATACTGCCAACCTCGGTCCTACGTGACCAACGAAACTTCCTAAGACAGCCTTTAGCAGGACTAAACGATGAGCCGTCAATTGCATGCCCAGACATATGTGTGGCTGCAGGTGTTTTCCTGCGCCGCGCGGCACTTGTCGTTCACCCGCTGTGCCGAAGAACTGCACATCACGCCGGGGGCGGTCAGCCAGCAGATCCGGCAACTGGAAGAACGCCTGGGTTTTCGCCTGTTTCATCGGCGTGCCCGGGGCGTGGAGCTGAGTGCCGAAGGCCAGCGACTGGCCATCACTGTCAACGAGGCCTACGGCAGCATCGATGCGGAATTGCGACGACTGGACGCGGGCATGATCAGCGGCACCCTGCGGGTGCGTTCGATTCCATCGTTCCTGAGCAAATGGCTGACCCCGCGCCTGCCGCGTCTGCAGCAGCGTTTTCCGGATATTCAGCTGCGTTTGGTGGCCGAGGACAGCAGTGTGCCGTTGCATGAGGGCGACTTCGATCTGGCCATCGACCTGAACGACGGCAGCTACCCGGGCCTGTTATCCACAGCCTTGCTCGATGAACAGATTTTTCCGGTCTGCGCGCCAGGCTTGTTGCGCGGTCGTCCACCGCTGCACGGCCCTGCAGACCTGATGCATTTCCCATTGCTGCACGACATCACCGCCTGGCGCGGCAGTTACGAATATGCGGAATGGGAGTTCTACCTCAACGCCATCGGCTTCGAAGGGGCGGATGTGCGGCGTGGGCATACGTTCAATCGCAATCACCTGACCATCGAAGCGGCCATCGCCGGAATGGGCGTGGCCATTGCGCGGCGAACGCTGTTGAACGACGAGTTGGAACGTGGGGCGCTGATCGTGCCGTTTGGCCTGGCGGTGCCCAATCACAAGCGCTACATGGTGCTCTATGCGCCAGGCGCGCTGAGCCATCCGGGCGTGCGTGCGGTGCATGATTGGCTTGTGGAGGAAGCGGGGATATTTCGCAGTCTGCACCCGCTGGGGGAGCAGCAGATGTGAGAAATTGTGACAAGGGAGCGGGGCGACCCAACTCCCGACCTTAACAGCGCTTTTACCGGTTGTCCGGCTTTTTTTGCGATTACAAATTTATCTTTTTTCAGGGGTTGAAATGTTCAGCGTACAGACCGATTGTGTAACCAAGAGGTCACGGTGACGACGCCCAAGGGCTTAGCTGACCGGCCTCTCGCGAGCTAGCTGAAATAAGGGATGAACTATGCAAATCCAAGTCAATAGCGATAACCATATTCAAAGCAGTAAACGACTGGAGGAGTGGGTACGAACCACCATTGAGAGCACGCTCGAACGTTATGAGGAGGACTTGACCCGAGTCGAGGTTCACCTGCGGGACGAGAACGGCGACAAGCCCGGTCCCCACGATTTGCGCTGTCAGCTGGAAGCGCGGCCAAAAGGCCACCAACCGATTTCTGTCACCCATAAAGCCGCCAACCTGGAACTGGCGATCGACGGAGCCGCCGAGAAACTCGAACACGCCCTTGAACACCTGTTCGGCAAACTGCGCGGCAAACCACGCGCTGCCGTGGTGCCCTTCGAGCGCAGGCCTCACGCCGACAAGCTGTTGGAAGAAGAGTTTCTAGAAAACGAACAGGCTGCGCAAAACGCTTGAAGCCTGATTGACCCTCCCTATGAAAACGGGCCTGCAATGCAGGCCCGTTTTGTTTTTGTGGGGAGGGGATTCATCCCCTCGCCACAAGAGCATCCCGACGACTGAGGCTGGTCCCAAACGACAGCTTTGCGTATGAGAATATTTATCATTAATATTGCGCCCTTGCTGGCCCGGTGATGTTCACTGGGCCTGAGCCGGTTTCAAGGTCGCTGATGAAAGCCAAACGCACGCTCCCCGTTTCCTATCGACTGGCGGTCACCTCCCGGGTGCTGGCGGCCGTGCTCGGTGGCTACGTCATCACGGCGCTGGCCAGCGTTTGCCTGACACTGTGGGTGCCGATGGCCCGTGCCGAAGCAGTGGTGACCGGCATGATGAGCTCCTTCGTGGTCTACCTGCTGGCGGTGATCTGGTGCTTCGCCTGTCGCACGGCGTGGCGGGCCTGGTTCGGATTGACCGTGCCTTCGCTGGTGCTGGCGGCTTTCGCAGGTCTGGCGTACTGGATGGGCCGCTCATGAAAGAGGGATTCCGCCAGGCCATGGCCTGGTTACACACCTGGGCCGGATTGACCTTCGGCTGGTTGCTGTTTGCGATTTTCCTGACCGGCACACTCGCCTATTTCAAGGACGAGACCAGTCACTGGATGCAACCGGAAATTCCCGCGCGCGCGGTGTCCTCCGAGGACAACCTGACCCTGGCCCAGCGCTATCTTGAACAACACGCCCCGAACGCCTCGCGCTGGATCATCGATTTGCCCGATGCTCGCGAACCCGGCCTGTCGGTACGCTGGCAGCAGACACCGGCCAAGCCCGGTGAGCGCGGTCAGCTCACGGAAAAACTGCTCGACCCGCAATCCGGCAACGAAGTGCAAGGCCGCGACACCCGGGGCGGCGAGTTCTTCTACCGCTTCCACTTCCAGTTGCAAATGCCTTATCCGTGGGGCCGCTGGCTGTCGACCATCGCGGCCATGGTGATGTTCATCGCGCTGATCAGCGGAATCATTACCCACAAGAAAATCTTCAAGGACTTCTTCACCTTCCGTCCGCGCAAGGGCCAGCGTTCCTGGCTCGACGGGCACAACGCAGTGGGCGTGCTGGTGTTGCCGTTTCACCTGATGATCACCTACAGCAGTCTGGTGATTTTCATGGCCCTGGTGATGCCGGCGAGCATCCTGGCATCGTATAAAGGTGATGTGCAGGCGTTTTACAGTGAGGTGTTTCCCGCGTCGAATAACGCAAACGCCGCCGGTGACCCCGCGCCATTGCTGCCGTTGGCGCCGATGCTGGAAAAGGCCCGCGAACAGTGGTCGGG